>NZ_JBYUPU010000017.1:0-141209 GCF_058135425.1 Paenibacillus sp. MAH-35 | reverse complement strand
ACGAGCTGAAGGCGGAGATTTCGCAGTTCGTCAAGGTCGGGCTGTCCGCCCACGCCGCGCCTCGCGAAATCGAGTTTAAGGATAAGCTGCCGAAGACGCGCAGCGGCAAGATCATGCGCCGCGTGCTTAAGGCATGGGAGCTTGGCCTGCCGACCGGCGACTTGTCGACGATCGAAGATTAAGGCGAGCGAAAATTAGATGCAATAACAAACAAACTGCCGCTAATCGCGGTCGAATCCAGGTACGATCTGAGATTCGGTCCGCAGATTAGCGGCAGTTTTTATTTGCGCCAGAATGGTTACGTTACGCTCGGTGCGGCATGGAAGCGACCGGGACGTTCTGAATGAAGAGAAGCTGCCGCTTACGTAGAGGGGCATTTATCGCGGGATAGTTTTGGTATAGAAGCTAGCTTATGCTTTTGCGGAGTACTTTCGCACTTCTCGTGCCGGGGAGCGGCAGTTTGCTGCTCCAGCTGGAATGTTGCGTGGTGGCGCAAGTGATCTGTGTTGGGAAGAGTGGTTGCAAGGTTGTAAGGTTGTAAAGCCCTTGTCCGGTCGCTCGCGGAACTTTCATTTCCGTTATTTTGGATCGGCGGGGTAAAATGGCTGGTTAGCGGAAATAAGAGTTCCGTTATTCAGCCGAATCGGTCCGTATTGCCCGCAAATGGTACAAATAGCGGAAATGATGTTTCCGTTACCGCGGTTACCGGCACTGGTTTTCAAGAATAAAGGAAATGGAATTTCCGCTATCACCCACGAAGGGAGGATGGCTGCGAATTGGGAAATGGGCAGCCTTTCCGAGCGCCGCCGGCTATCCGCCCACTACCCAAACCTATGACTCCGCTTGCATTCCCCGTTACACTTTGGACAGCAGCCGCTTCAAAATTTGCTCGTAGTGATCTTTCGTTATACCTGGGGCAAACTCTTCCGGCAAATCGTCCAGCTCCGGGATCGGGGCGCCTTCCGGCGTGCCGATGACGACCTTCAGCGGTTCTCCGCTGCCCGGATTGTTGCCTTTCCAGATGAGGCCAATATCGCGGTAATCCGTCTCGCTCCAGGTGTACAGCACGTTGCCCAGTCCCTGCTCCTCGAATTTGCGCGCGTAATCAAACTTGGTGTTGTCCAGATCGGGGATCGGCAGCATCTTCGTCAGATCGACCCCTGTGGCCATCTCCAGCGCCCGCGCATAGGCCAGTATGTGCGTTCCTCCGCGTACAAGCAGGTAGCCGATCATCTCCCGGGCAACGGGATGGTCCGTCATCTGGTACACACGCATTTTGTGAGTGCGGGCGCCGACCTCGAGAAAAAAGTTGTGGTGCAGATCAAGCACGAGATTGCCGCTGTTGAACACGTAATCGCCGTTCCACGCCTTCCCCATTGAATCGACCGCAAGTGCCGTCTGGGCGTTTACGATAAAATGCTGCGTATTCCGCACGTTCAGACCCGGCCCCAGCGGAGTCGAATCCGGCGGCCCGGGATGGGTAATCCCCCGCAGCAGCAAATTGACCGTATTGGTCACAAGCTCCACATGGCCGAATTCCTCAGCCGTAATGCTCGCCACCAGATCGTAAAACGGCTTCAGCTTTTGCTTCTGACGGAAATTGTTCGATTGAAACATATAGTTGTTTAAGGTCGACATTTCGCCGAACTTGCCGCCCAGCAGCTCCTGAACCGCCGCGGCCGCATTGGCGTCGCCTTGCTCAAGTACCGGCAAAGCGATAGGCAGCTTTTTGATTCGTTTAAACATGACATCCTCCCTGCCCACTGTTAGTTGCCTCATATATATGCGGCGGCAGGTTGACCCCATTCCCCGATGTCATAAACAAATGCCGCTTTCCTCCTGCGAATCCATATGTTTGTGCGAGGAAGGAAGGGGTTTACCGGGCTCCGGCCGCTCGTTGATGAGGTTTTGGAGCAACAAATCGACTTCCAGTGCGGTCTGCACCCCTCTTTCTTTACGAGCAGAACGTATCCAGCTTCGCCTAATGAGAATACGTACGATCTCTATACCACTATAAGAGTCTCCGGCACCCTCTATTTTCGGCATATGGGGGTGAGTGAGACGAATAAAGGCGGTTTGTGAGGCTGTCGATTCATTGTGGACAACCAAGTGGAAAGGGAAAAGATTACCTTCTGGCGAGTTTTGTCTGGACCCTACCTTACAATCCTTATTCAATCAAGGGATTCCGGACAACCTGTTTGAGCAGAAGAAGGTAACTTTTCACTTGGAACGCCCTGCTAACACTTCTACACAATGAATCGACAGCCTCGGTTTGTACCCCTTATTTCAGCCGGCTGATAGGGGGTGCAGCCTTTTCGCGGATTTTAGCAGCTTCAAACCGTTCTTATTCCGTGTCCAAGCCGGTTTTCGGACAAAATAGAGGGTACAAACCGCTCCTATTGGGTCCTTTCCCCGCTTGACGCAGGGCAGAAAAAGGACCTCAGCCCCCACTTACTGTGGAAGTTGAGGTCCTTTCCAATTGAATCCCTAAGCCTTATGCCCACTAGCCGTACATAACGCTAATGCTAACGCTAAGCTACGCCATACCCCGGGGCAGCTCAAATCGGGTGTATCCCTCCATCCGGAACGGACTCGTCGAGGTCGCCCACGGAAACGGATATTCCGAGAACAGCTTCCGCTGCTCGGCTGCGTCCCGGATCTGCTCGGATAAGCCGGGCACGAGACGGACGGTCGTCTGCCCTTCCTCGCGTTCGATCCGGTACGGCTCTCCGATCGGGCGGATCGCCCAGGACGACTCGTGGGCTCCGTTGGACACGGCGACGAAGCTGCGGCATGCTTCGAGCGGCGAGTACAATGATTCGCCCGAACCATCCAGCACCCGGAACAAGTTAAGATACATGTTCCGCATCAGATTTTCCGACTCGCCCTGGAACGTATACTCCGGCTTCCCGGCGCTCCGGATCTCGAGCCGGTTATCGTAATGCCACAGCGCCTCGCCTTCCGTCCCCTGAATCGAGATCGAAGGAGCGTCGTTGCGTTCATGGCAAAGCATCGCATAAAAATGGACGTTCACGCCGCGGGCGGTTCCGATCCGGACGCACGATACGTCGTCGCCCTCGATCTCGTTCGCATGGTACAGCTCCGCCTGCACCCAGTCGGGAGCGGAAGCGGCGGCATCGCCACTGCCGGCGGCCAGCAGGCAATTGTGCATCAGATGCGCGAACGGGTTATTGATCGTCCCGTCGAGCACGAACTGCCCGTCGCATACCAGCTTGCCGGCCCAGCGGGTGCGCTCGTAATAGGAGCGCTGCCTTTTCCACATGCCGACGCCGGTCACATCGGTGATCCGGCCGATCGCTCCGGCGTTCAGCCTATCCAGCAGCTGACGGAACGCCGTGCCCGACGTATTCTGGAAATTCACCTGACAAAGCCGGCCGCTCTCCCGCTGCGCGGCGATCATCTCGTCGATGTCTTGAACCGTTACGGCAGGCGGCTTCTCTACGATGACATGAAAACCGGAGCGAAGCGCACGGATGCACATCGGCTTATGCGCGGCGATCGGCGTGGCGATGACGACGAAGTCCGCTTCCGGGTGTGCGCCCAGCATCTCCTCGTAATCGGTGTAATGCTTCGCACCGGACGCCGTCAGCGCATCATACGTCTCTCGGTACGCCCCGATATTCAGCTCGGCGAAAGCGACGATGTCCAGGAGCCCTTCTCCGGCTAACCCCAGCATAGTCTTGACATGATAGGAGCCGAATCCGCCGATCCCGACGATAGCGGCCCGATAGTTGTTCATATCGTTTCCCTCCCCTGCCGGATCGATGCCGGAACCGGCAACGGCTTGCGCGCCAGTTCCCGGTCCAGCGGATAATAAGGCACGTGCAGCGGCTGCTACACGTGCTCCAGGTAACGTTCTTTAATAAGGGCAAGAGCTTCGTCGCCGTCCATATCCCACACCTGGCGATTGAAAATCTCTACCTCGATCGGGCCATCATAACCGGCCGCTTCCACTGCTTTGCGCATCCGGCGCAGCTCAATCACGCCGTCTCCCATCATCCCCCGGCCCATCAGCAGATCCGGCACCGGCACGATCCAGTCGGAGACGTGATAGCCGAGAATCCGGCCTCTCGCCCTCTCGATCTGGGCATACAGCTCCGGGTCCCACCAGACGTGAAACGCATCGATAACGACGCCGACGTCCTGCTTATTGAACCGCTCGGCAAGCGAGTTCGCCTGCGCCAGCGTATTGATGACCGAACGCTCCGCCGCATACATCGGGTGCAGCGGCTCGATGCCCAGCTTGACGCCGTGCGAACGGGCGAACGGCACGAGCTCGGCGATCGACTCGGCGACCGTCTTGCGCGCATAGTCGATATCCCGGTCCGGCGCAGGGCCGCAGACGAGCACCAGCACGTCGGTGCCGAGCTCGGCCGCTTCCTCGACGGCGCGGCGGTTGTCGTCCATCCGGGCGGCCCGCTCGGCAGCCGTCGCCGCCGGGAAATAACCGCCGCGGCACAGGCTGGAGACACGAAGTCCGGCGTCTTTCACCAGCCGCCTGCTCTCGGCAACGCCCGCTTCGGCGACCTTATGCCGCCACAGGGCGATCCACGGCACCTCGGCGCGTACGCAGCATTCGACGGCTTCGCGCATATTCAGCCGGTCGGTCGTGATTTGATTCAGACTCAGTCGATCTATATTTTGTAAACGTTCCACAGCAGCGTTCCCTCCCGGTTATGTGATGTCCTTCCGCGTCGGCCCGGCCCGGTTTAGCGGATACCGGCCAGCGCGAGCGCCGCGTTCATCCGGTCTACGGCCATCTCCGGATCGGCCAGCAGTCCCGCCTGATCCGCCAGCACGAACAGATCGGCCAGATGGACGATCGAACGCGCCCCTTCGGCTCCGCCGATCATCCGGAAGTGGTTCTGGCGTCCGTTCAAGTATGCCATAAACACAATCCCCGTCTTGTAGGCATACGTCGGTTTCTGGAAAATATGCCGCGACAACGGAACGGTAGGCGCCATAATCGCTTCATACCGGTCCAGGTCGCCTCTATCCAGCGCATGAAGCGCAGCGGCGGCGGCTGGCGCAATCGCGTCGAAAATGCCGAGCAGCGCATGGCTGTAGCCCTGATCGTCGCCGCGGATCAGCTCGGGATAGTTGAAGTCGTCGCCGGTATACATCTTCACGCTTTCCGGCAGCATGCGGCGCATGCGGATTTCTTTCTCCGCATCCAGCAGCGATATTTTGATGCCGTCCACCTTGTCGGCATTCGCCCGGATAACCCGCAGGCAGACGTCCATCGCCGCGTCGAGATCGTCCCGGTAGCCCCAGTACCCGGCCAGAGCCGGATCGAACATATCGCCGAGCCAGTGAAGGATGACCGGCTGCTTCACCTGACGCAGAATCCGGCCGTATACGCGCTCGTAATCGTCGGGACCGCTGGCGCAGGCCGCCAAAGCGCGGCTGGCCATCAGGATGACTTGCCCGCCTTCGCCTTCGACGAAGCCTACCTGCTCCTCGTAAGCCGCTTCCACGTCTTCCAGCGTCACCTTCGGACCGGGCGCCAGATGGTCGGTACCGGCTCCGCAAGCGATCCGGCCGCCTACCGTGCGGGCCTCCGCGATCGAACGGCGGATTAGTTCCTTGGCCCGGAGCCAGTCGAGTCCCATTCCCCGCTGGGCCGTATCCATCGCTTCCGCGACGGCGAGACCGAGCGACCATAGATGGTGACGGTAGCCAAGCGTGGCGTTCCAGTCGATCTGGGCGTTATTCAACGGATCGGCATCCGCGAACGGATCGCAGACGACGTGAGCCGCCGAGAAAGCGACCCGTCCCGTGAACGGACTTGCCGGGACGTCGAATCCGGCCGATTTGCCTGTCGTATAGTCATATAAAGCTCCCCCCGCGCGGGGGAGACGAATCGTTTTCGCCATCGGTCCTTCCTCCTTCTACAAGCTCAGCTTCGGCACATCGATCCAGCGGCGCTCGCGCCACGATTCCAGACCCAGGTCCGCCAGCTGCGTGCCTTTGGCCCCTTCCAGCAGATCCCAAGGGAACGGCGTGTCGATCACGATATGCTTCAGGAACATCTCCCATTGCACTTTAAACGCATTGTCAAACGTCTGGTTGTCCGGCACTTGCACCCATTGGTCGCGGAATTCAAACGGATTCGGAATATCCGGGTTCCATACCGGCTTCGGCGTGTTGACGCGATGCTGCGTCTTGCAATCGCGAAGACCCGCTACCGCGCTGCCTTCCGTACCGTCTACCGTCACCGTCAGCAGATCGTCGCGGTCTACGCGCACCGTCCACGAGGAGTTCGCCTGGACGATGATGCCGCCTTCAAGTTCGAACGTAGCGTAAGCCGAATCGTCCGCCGTGCACTCGTACGGATTGCCCTGCTCATCCAGACGTTTCGTCACGTGAGTCGCAGCGAGACACGATACCGCCTTCACCTCTCCGAACAAATTGTCGAGCACATAACGCCAGTGAGCGAACATGTCGACGATAATGCCGCCGCCGTCTTCCTTGCGGTAGTTCCACGAAGGACGCTGACCCGGCTGCCAGTCTCCCTCGAATACCCAATAGCCGAACTCCATCCGGACGGACAGAATTTGCCCAAAAAAGCCGGAATCGATCAGCCGCTTCAGCTTCAGCATCCCCGGCAGGAACAGCTTGTCTTGCACGACGCCGTTTTTCACTCCGGCTTCGCGGGCGATCCGGGCAAGCTCCATCGATCCGTCCAGATCGACTGCAGTCGGCTTCTCGCAATAAATATGTTTGCCGGCGGCTATCGCCTGCTTAATGCTCTCGGCGCGGCGGACCGTCGTCTGGCTGTCAAAATAAATCTCGTTGTAAGGATCGGCCAGGCAAGACTCCAGATCGGTGCTCCACCGTTCCACTCCATGCGCCTCTGCAAGCGCTCTCAGCTTATTCTCTTGTCTTCCGACCAGAATCGGGTCCGGCATGATGACGCTTCCATCGGGCAGCTTGACTCCCCCTTGGCTGCGGATCGCGAGTATGGAACGGATCAGATGCTGGTTCGTGCCCATCCGTCCGGTAACGCCGTTCATAATAATTCCGATTTTACGTACGCTCATGTTCATGTCTCCCTTCGGTTTATACTGCCATTGTATACGCCGGGAGAGCGCTTAATCTTACGACTAAGGGAAACGAATTCTCACATTCGGAACCAAAATGCAGATTGGTCGAAAAAAGAAAAAGCGCCGAACATTTTCGGCGCTAGCGCTAAAGCGGTTGCTGGACTTAAACGTATTTTACTCAAAACTTGCCGCTAACCACAAACACGACGGACAACACCAGCACCGTACTCAAGGAAAGCCCCGTCACGTAAGACGAGATCGAAGAGGAGGCGGCCTGGACGTCCCCGCCCGCGATGCGTTTCATCAGACGTCTGCCCATGATCGAGATGACGATGATAAACAACAACACAATCATCCCGCCGCCCCGCTCCATATAGATAAGCCAAAACGGCTTGTCCGAGCCGAGTCCCATCTCCAGAATCATGAATACGCCGGAAATCAGCACAAGAAAGGCGCTCGGA
The DNA here is from genome assembly GCF_058135425.1 of Paenibacillus sp. MAH-35. Taxonomy (NCBI): domain Bacteria; kingdom Bacillati; phylum Bacillota; class Bacilli; order Caryophanales; family Paenibacillaceae; genus Paenibacillus; species Paenibacillus sp. MAH-35. The sequence continues at coordinate 133,681 of NZ_JBYUPU010000017.1, read as the reverse complement.
TGCGTCAGCAGATTAAAGGTGCGAACCGTCTTCCGGACGATGCCGCTAACGTCGGCGGAAGGAAGCATCTTCTTCATAGCCGTCAGCAAAATCGCGACAGCGACAAGCGAGCCGAGCCAAATCGATAGACCGGTAAGATGAATAAACAGCATAAAACCGTACATTTCCGTACTCCTCCTTTGGAAAATCCGCAACTTGCTTATTGCCGCTTATATAGTCACGCGTGATTAATTGGACATGAGTAGGTTATCAGCTTTTGATCTTCTAGTCAAGTGTGACTATAATGGTAGGGGATAAGGAGGATTCGGCATGGACGAACGCGAACTGCTCGTACTCGGTTTATTGATGGCACAAAGCCAGCATGGCTATCAGATTAACGAATTTATCGAACGCAACCTGGGACAGGTTTCCGATATGAAGAAAGCGACCGCCTATGCAATCTTAAAAAGACTCGACCAATCCGGCTTCGTGGATGTAAGTGTGGAGCAAGAGGGGAACCGGCCGCCCAGACAGATCTATTCGATCACGAAAGCAGGCGAAGCACGGTTTGAGGAATTGCTGCGAACGACGCTGGGAAGCTTCGAGAACATCACTCCGTCGGGGGATATCGGTCTGATGTTCATCGATCATCTGCCTCCAGAAGAGGCCGTAAAGCTGCTGGAGGAAAGACTTGCGAAGACGACCCGAATGCTGCGGACGTTCACCTCCGTTCCTTTTCACGGACACGGAAGCGGGGTCGATCTGTCGGTACGGCACCGGATCGCCCTGCTGCAATGCGATATCGACTGGCTGAAGGAAACGATTTCCTCGATCTATGGCGGGATGGGAACGGCCGACAGGCCGACGACCTAACAAGAGCCTATGTCCTGCGTAACCCGGAGAACGGAGTAGGGACGAGCCGGAACAACACCGCGGCTTGCTACTCCGCTCTCCGCTTTTACATACTCCCCCATTTCACACACCATAAGTTGCCGCCAGGATCATCCGCCCATTCCGCAAAAAGCCGCCGCGTCGTGTACCGCCGCCCTCCCCTGCGTTCGCGCCGCTCGGTACAGCCTCAGCTCCAATCCGTTTCCTCCGGCTTGCCGATTTCTCTATACTTCTTCGGCGACATGCCGGCAACCGCTTTGAACGTCCGGTAAAAGGTAGAAACGGAATCGTAGCCGACCTCGAAGCAGATCGAGATGATGTCCTTGCCGGTATCCGCCAGCAGCTTCTGGGCGAGTCCGATCCGGACCTCCGTCAAATATTGAATCGGAGTCATCTCGTAGCGTTCCTTGAAAATATTGTTGACATAGCGCGTGCTGATACCGAGCTTGCCGGCCAGATCGGCGGCGGTCAGCGGCTCGTAATAGTGCATATCGATGTAGCTGCGTATTTTCTCGGCACGGAGCCAGTTGGAGCTGGACCCGGCCGGAGATGCCGGCGCCTCCTGCGAGCGGGCGAGCGCAAGCAGCAGCTGCGACAGATGGACTTTCAGAGAAAGGCGGGTAAGCGGCGAAGGCGACTTCGACTGCTCGAACAGCATTTTGCGCAGCAATTGGCGCAGCTCGCTTCCGGTGAACGCGCTCGGTTTCATCAATACCGAAGTTTGAAAATAAGCGTGAAGCAGCCCCCCGGCGATTTCCGGATCGAGCGCGGACTGCTCAAAAGCCAGCACAAGCAGCGTCAGCCTGGAATCCGACATGACGGAATGCGCCGAATACGGCAGCAGCACGGCGGTATCGTCGCCCCCCAGCTCGTACGTTTCCCCTTCCAGCCTGATCTTCCCTTCGCCCTCAAGCACAAACAAGATCTGGTGGATCTGATGATGATGCTCGGTTACGAGATGACCACCCATATGCTTTTGCTCGTAAATGTCGATTTGATTCGGGGACAAATCGATCCATTTGATCGTCATGGCGCAACCTCCGGGAATAGAACGAACTTGCATAATCTCATTTTATCGCGGATGGAATGCGGTTTACAAGGATTCTCGCTTTAATGGATCATTGGAATGTTGCCTTAGCCAAACTACTCTCGGCTTTGTGCCGACAGCTCCAGAATCATCAGCCGAAGCGCCTTGTGCAGCGTCTCCAGCGCGAAGCTCGGAACGCTTCTCTTCATCAAGAGCGCCAGCTCATGCGAGGCAGGGATATGGATAAAGCCGGATCGCACCTGATCCTGCCTGTTCTCCTGATGCAAACGATGCAGCATCTGATACATAACGTTGTTGCACAAATACGTTCCCGCCGAATTCGAGATTTGGGCAGGAATGCCGTGCTCGAGCAAACGATTGATCATCGCCCGATACGGCAATGTCGTGAAATAAGCGGCCGGACCGTCCTCCGCAATGGTCTGATCCCGGCAGACGACCCCGGAATTGTCCGCATCCCCGTCGCTGCAATTGATTGCGATCCGCTCCGGCGTAATCCGGTCCCGGCCTGCCGCAAGCCCCAAGGAAATGACCGCATCCGGCGAAACCTCCTCGTATTTGCGCAGCAAAGCCGCCGCCGACGAAGCAAATTCGACAGGCAGCACCGCCGAGATCACCTCATACTCGCCGATCCGCTCGCCGTCTATTCGTTGTGCCAACTGCTCGGTAGGATTGATTGGATAATGAAGAAAAGGCACAAATCCGGTTACCAGTATTTTTTTCATTTTAGGTGCAACGGAGATTGTCCGGATTGTCCGGATCGCCCGGCAGTCCGTAAGCAGCACGGTCTTTTTGCACGGTTCGCCTCCGTCCTTATCCGCTCCGTCGCTTTCCTCCTTTACATCTAATAGGTGCGTTACATCGGCCTCCAGCCGTATCTTATTATGATCGCCTGCAACCTGAATGTCGAGCGGCTGCGCAAGAGCTGCTGGCCGAAGCGGCAATTTCCGTGTAAGAAAAGTGTAAGTTCCGGGATGGTAAGCTGACGGGAGAACGTTAATCCTAGCTATGGAGGTCACACACAATGCGCAACACCTTCCTACCACACGCAGCAACCCAGCGGGCCCGTCATCGGCTCATGCAGCCGGGCGTCCCGTTCAGTCCTTGATCGGCTCCTATTCGCTGTTCGTGAAAGGAGGAGCCTACACAACGGATAACTACGCCGCAGAAACAAGAACGACCACGGTGTTCGCCGGATCGCCTGACGGCTTCCTGGATATTAACAGCGACAGGACGTTTGCCTTTACCGATTCTACGTTTAATTGGAACAGTTCGACAAGCGAATACGATGCAGGCTACGGAACCTGGAAGGAAAGCGGAGATTGGTAGTACCCGATATTGCTGACGGATTCGAAAACGAACAAGTCGTTCAAAATCGGCAAGACGTTATCAAGCACAACCGGTTACGGCGATATTTACGTCTGGGAAGTAGGCGGCTCCTGGATTAACGGAAGCCGGAAATAACGGTATCGGCCGGATCGGTCACGGGCGCCTTGCGTCTGGCTTCTCATGCGGTGCGCGTCATCACGCGCCGTGGCTGTCCGGGGCGGGCTTCAACCTGGGGCTTGGGCCCTCTTCCTCGTTCGGGTTTGCTGCCGCCGGGCACGCCGGCTCGGTTTCCCGATCCAGGATGATGTCGGGGTTCGTCCGGAATTTGCTTGGGGTTACGCTGTAGTAGTTGCGGAAGGCGCGAGTGAACGTGTACAGATCGGGATAGCCGAGCGAAAGCGCGATATCGGTGACGGGAAACTCGGTTTCAACCAGCATCTGCGCCCCTTTCTCCATTCGCAGCCGCTGCAAATATTGGACAGGCGGGATGCCGATCCGCTTCGAAAACTCGGCCGAAAAATAAGAACGGTGAACACCCGCATAATCTGCCACGTCCTGAACCGTAATATTTTCCATAAAATACGTATTCATAAACTTCTGGCTTTCGCGAATCCAGCTAACCGAGCCTTTCTCCGCTTCCTCCTTCTGCTCGCGGGCGGCGAGCGCCAGCAGATCGAACAGCTCGTACAGCTTGGCGAGCCAGCGAAAGCAGCTTCCGCCCGGCAGCAGATGCCGGAAGTCATCCAGCAACTGCTGGAGCACGCCGAGCAGGCCCGGAACAAATACTTTCCGCAAGTAAGGACGGTCTTCGGTAATCCCGATATGAGACAGCAGCGGCAGCACGCCGTCGCCGATCAAGCCGAGCCAGGTCATCCGCAGCAGCGGATTGTCCGGCACGATGCTGTGCTGCTCGATTTTGTACGGAAACAGGCAGAACAGATCCCCCTTGTTCAGCACGATTTGTCTGCCGTTCACCCATTGGACCGCTTGACCTTCCATCACAAAATGAATAATAAAAAACCGAACCATCTTGGGGCCCGCATGATAGTTCGGCTTAGCTATCATCTGACCGGCATTCGACGGGCAGACTCCGATCGCTCTCTCCAATTCGGAAGAGGTGTAATACAGAAATTCGGCATATTCCTTAGGATACTCTACCAGTCCGCGCATCAGAGCCTCCTCCCGCAAACACGCAAGTTCTATACTAACGTATATACGCACTTACTATACGCATTCGCTTCGATTGTTGTCAATTGGGAACTGATTATGGGCGCTCCCTTCACCGCAGCCCCGTTATCCCCGCAGAAACCGGCCGGGCTTCCGCCTTTCCTGAACAACAAAAAGAAGACCCCGACGGCGCGGAGCCTTCTCCCCTTATCCTTCCCCTTATAACACACCAACGCATTACCTCGCAGAGGTACGGCAGCCTTCTAGTTCTTACGTTTACAACTGCTTCTGTCTTTGCGACTTGCCCGTCTCTTGCTACTTTTACATGTTCCTCAGCCATCTGCCTGTTGCGATCCCGGCCGGCTGGATGACAGTACCTCCGTTGTCTGCAGCAGTGGAACCGCCGTCCCAGTAAAACAGCCCGCCTCCGCCGTCATTGGCCTCATAGTAACCGAGCACGTGAACGGTCCGGCAGACGGCGCCGCTCATCGTCCGGAGCTCGGCGATGTTGAGCGCGCACGAGCCGCTCCCCGGCACTCCGTATACCGACTCGTGAACCGGCGTATCCGCCCGGATGACACCGCTGCCGAGCAACGCTGCCGAGGCTGCCGCGACTCCGGCCAGCCCGATGCTGGCGATCATTTTCCTTCTGCTCATTGGTTCCGGCGCCGCCGATTCTCCGCTCGTCTGATGAGGGTCCTTCCGAAGCTGATCCATCGCTTTCCCTCCGCTTCTCGTACATCTGGAACAACAACAATCGCACTTAGATCAGATCATGTTTAAGCTCGCCGTCGTTGTTCACCCATAGCCGGTACTTCTTCGTCCCGTCCGGTGTAGTGAGAACCGGTCCGACTGCGGAGCTGTAAAAGTCGATATCTCCGACGACCGTGCCCCCGCCGCGGGGAACGAACGTTAGTCCGGTGGAGCATAACATGCGGGCCACGAAACGCTCGACCTTGATCCCGGTCGCCGGTACAGCCGGTTCTCCCAGCGTAAATCGGAGCATCGCCGCCCGGGGTACGCCCTGAACGTCCATGTGCCAATAGGCGAACCGTTTGTTGTTGTTCGTGATTTCCATTGCCAGCTTCCACGACGAATCGGCCGGGTCGTAATATTCGAACTTGATGGACTTGGCCTCCGCTCCCGCGCTGAATACGACCTGCATGAAGTCGAGCCTTTTCGCCGTCGTATCCGGCTCCCGGATCGTGATCGTCACCACCGCCCGCTGGTTGGCGCCGGGCTTCCAGAGCGGCTTGTCGGTCGACAAATAGCCAAACGGGTCAAACGCTTTGCCCAGCTCTCCTCCGTCCAACGGTACGCCGTCGTTCGTCACTATGTTGATTTTGTCGGCGTAGGCGAGGATGTTGTCCTGCTCTCCCTCGTACGGTTTGTAGCGAAACCAGTAGCCCCATTTCTTATGATCCGCCGAGGTTAAGAACGCATGCGGCATATAGGAGGACAACGCGATCTGCTCATGGACGAGACTGTTGTCCATCTGCACATAGTTGTTTTTGGTCGGCGTCGTATCGGTAATTTTCCAATTCGACTGGTAGACGGCTGCCGAACGGATCATGTTGCCTTCGGCCGTGCCGGAAAAGCTGGCGAGTTGATCGGAATAACCGTTCACCCCGAGATCGTAAAACCAGCCGTTGAACTGGTTGTAGCTCGTCTCGGCATGAATGGCCTCAACTGCCGACTGGCCCGCATTGTACTGAATATTGTTCACCAGATTCGCTTCCGACCCTTTTCCGATATAAAAGCCGCGAATCGTCGAACGGATGATGATATTGTTGATTAACGTACCGTTGACATAGGCCGGAGGAGTCGCTTCCAATCGAATTGCGTTTTTCAGCCTTTCGCAGAACACATTCTCGATAACCGTAAATGCCACGTAATGCTGCAAGGCGTTCGCATAAATGCCGTTGGAAGTAAAGTCGGAGCCTTTTATGCTGACATTGCGGATTCTGGCCCGCGTGGAGGTCGGGGTGGATCGGATTTTGACGCCGCACGCCTCCTCCGATGTATTCCCGAGCGCCGGAATAATCGTAAGCGTATCTACGCTCGATTGCTGGCCCACCTCGATTCCGGCCGTATTGACGGTTTGCATCTTGATCGTGGCTCCGTTGCCGGTGGAATAAAGCGCCCTGCCGTCCGGAACGATGATCGGCTTCGTAATGCAGTACGTATGCTCGGGAGGCAGATACACGTTCGCAAATTGCTGCAGCACCGCATTGATCGTATCCGAATCGTCCGTTACGCCGTCGCCCTTCGCCCCAAACCATTTGACATTGATCCCTTGCATCGCATTCATCGAAAGACCTCCTCCGGTCTATATTTCGGCTTTCCCGGCTTGACCAGGCGCGAGCCGGCGAGCCGTCCGCCCGGGCTTACTTGCTGTTCTCCGATTTGATCATCTGATTGATCTTCTCTTCCGCATTGCGAAGCGCCGTATTCACATCGATTTTATTGTTCAGATATTCGACATATTCGGTGTTAAGCAAGGCGGACGCCTTCACGAAATGTTTGGAGAACGCCTGGGCGGGAGCCGGCTTGCTCTTGAAAATGCTCTCGATTCGTTTGCCTGCAAGCTCGGGGATGTCCTTGGCATACTGCTCCACATATTTCGGATCTTGGAGCGTCGAGATTCTCGCCGTCTTGCGAACCATCGTCGTCTGGACTTCGTCGGAGAACATGACTTCCATGACTCGCATCACGTCGTCCTTATGCTTGCTCATCTTCATCGGAATGAGCAGGTGGAGGTCGTACATGCCGTACAGATTCGGCCGTTCCTTGTAGCTCGGGAATTGAGCGATGTCCCAGTTCAGGTCGGGAGTTTGCTTCAAGCTCAAAAACAGGTTTACGGTTCCGGCCATCGCAACGTTTTTGTCTTTCATAAACCGGTTGTTCAGACCGGCCAAATACTCGTTGCCGGGGGTAGAGAACATCCGCTTGCCGACCTCAAACACTTTTTTGTAAGCGTCGCTGTCCGCCATCGCCTTATTGGTGTTCGCATCGACGACGTTCAGCGATAACGGGAACAGCAGCCGGTTCAAATTATCTACCTCAATGCCTCTGTACTGCACGTCCCCCTCCCGCCGGGTCAGCTTGGCTCCCAGATCGATCGCCTCGTCCCAGCTCATGCCGTCCTTCGGATACGCAACGCCGAACTTGTCGAAAATGTCCTTGTTGTAGTACAGGGCGTTCAGGTTGACCGCGTACGGCAGGGCATACAGCTCTCCCTTGTCGGATGCGGTTTTTAAGGCGTCGATGGCGCCGGGATCGAAGCGGCTCAGATCGAAATTGTGCTTTTTGGCAAGCGGCGTAATGTCTTCAAGCACGTCAAGATCTTTGTGAGGGGCTAACTGGCCGTTGTAGGTGACGAGAAAATCGACCGTTTCCCCGGTAGACAGCAGATTGGCCAAGTCTTTCGAGTAATTGATCATCTCCAGCGTAATATGGGGATACTTTTTCTTAACCGGATCGGCAAGCAGCAGTTTAAAATCTTCCGGCGTGAAATAAACGCCAAGCTGGTGAAACTTCAACGTGACCGGCTCGGGAGGTTTCTCTGCCGGCTTCTCCGCAGGCTTCTTCTCCTCCGTTCCACCCGCTGCGCTTCCGTCCCCCGCCCCTGGCGCATTCGTGCCGCATCCGCTCAGCGCAAGCGCACCGGCAAGCAGCATCGCCATACAACTCCTCTTACTCAAAACAACCCTCTCCTTTTTCCGCTTCTCCATTGTGTAAACGTTTTCGAATGATCTACCCTTTCATCATAAATTGTCAGACGCTCGGGATGAATATCATTATGTTGGCTTGCCGCTTGTCAATTTGTAAGCTACTGGGAAAGGTTGGAGTTGTTGGCGGGTCCGGCGTGAGGATTGGCGGGAGAGATTGGCGGGTCCGGCGGGTGCCAGGATGTCGGCGCGGGGGTGAGGCGTGGAGCTGATGTTATCCAGCAGACTGTAGACATGTCCGTGAAACGAACGTTGGCTGTGTTGGTGCGTAGAAGTGTTCTTGGCGGTTGTGCTGGCAGGGCTGGTGCTTAGATATGTTCGTAGCGGTCGTGCTGGCGGGCTAGTGGAGGTTGGTAGACATATTACCAGTCGGGAGGCTGAACGCACAATCTGGGAGATCTCTCGGTGGAGGTTAAACTTGCTTCCAACCGGGGTTCAGCGCGCTTGCGGAAGTTTTACTTCCGTTATTCCTGATCAAATGGCGAATTGGATGTCCTTAGCGGAAACTTCGTTTCCGTTATTTTGGCAATCCGGCCCCCAACTGTCTTCATTCGGGGAAATAACGGAAGTTTTTCTTCCGGTTTATCCGCTTATGTAGGCTTTCGGCTGGATTAGAGGAAGTTGGAGTTCCGCTAAGGGAAATCCGAGGCACCCTCCCAGCCCAATCAAAGGAAGTCCTTCGTGCGAACTATTTAAACAAAGGGGTTGCCCCAAAAGCGTTCGCATGACAGGTGAACATCCATCCCCAATTCCATACGAAAGGACCTCAATTTCCACTGCAACGTGGAGGATGAGGTCCTTTTTCTCAGGAAATATCGGTTCTAAGCGGGGCACAAAAATCGCAAAACGACTTTGGAGACGGCCCCGCTCGTTTACTTCAGCCAGCGGTCCAGAAAATCGTACGCGGCGGCGCGGATCGGGCCCGGGAAGTCGTGCTTGCTCGTCCCGTCGAGCGACAGCATCTTCTCCGGCTCGCCGAGCCACGCGTACAGCTCGTGCAGGTCGCGCATCGCCGCGGCGATCGGCTCCCAGTGCGGGAAGATCGTATCCGCCTGGCCGCTCCAGTTAAAGAACGGCACCGGCGCCGCCAACGCAACGATCTCGTGCCACTCGAACGGCACTTCGCCCCGTTCGATATAGTCGGTGATCGCTGGAATATGCGAGAACCAGTCGCGCCGTCCCCAGCGGTTCGGGTTCGGGTCGCCGGTGAATGTGGCGAAGCCGCAGCTGGAGACAATCGCGCGAATCCGCTCGTCGGCGCCGGCCAGGAAGAAGGCGTTGTAGCCGCCGAGCGAATGGCCGATTGCACCGATCCGCCCGCTGTCCACGTAGTCCAGCGAGGCCAGCAGATCGAGCCCCTGCCGATGATCGGCGATCATTTTGCCGACTGCCGTCCAGGCCGGGTTCTGCTCATAGAACGGAGCCGTCTGATAAGCCGGCGCTCCTTCGTAGATCCGCTCGCCCGCCGTAATCGTGTCGGGCGCCAGCACCACGTAGCCGCGGTCGGCGAGCTCGGCTCCGTACCGGCGGTTGTCCCTCCCCAGCGAAGTGGCGACGTCGCCCTTGCCTTCGTTCGCGGTCGGATGCAGCGCCATCATGGCCGGCAGCTTGCCTGCTCCCGGCTCGGCCGCTCCTTTGGGCACGAGCAGATACGCCGTCACCGTATCGCCGTCAACCGTATCGTAGCGCAGATGCAGCCGGTCGTGGCGCTCTTCGGCCGTTTCGGACAAGATGTCGTAACGAAGAGGAACCGAAGCCGGCACCCCGCCGATCAGGTCCAGCCACCGCTCCTTAAGCGCCGCTCTTTTCGCTTCCCACGCTGTCTTGTCGGTTATGGAATCAAGCAGCTTCGGGACGCCGTCCCGGTTTAAATGCTCCAGCCTGTACCCCGCTTGAAGATTGCTCTCAGTCATCTCTCAAAACGCTCCTTCCCGAACCGTATTATTGTTCCGCGCCAGACCGCGGATGACAAGATCCGTGCAAGAAAAAAGCGGGTTCATGACTGGCATCATGTTCCCGCCTGCTGCCTGCTATCGTTACAGCACAACCGTCTTCCCGGTTTCGCGGCTTTCGTTAGCCGCTTCGATGAAGCGAACCAGACGCACCGTGTCTTCGAAGTCGATCGCTGGGCCTTCCCCTTTGAACATCGCCATAATCGGCTCGAGCATGCTCGCATAATACGGCTTCGGATGAGCGTATACGTCGACGAACTGGCTGCCTTTCTCGCGGTGCACGACGGCGCCGAACGTATTGTTGCCTTTGCGGTTGCCGCGCATCGTAGCAATCCGGCCGTCCGCCCAGCGTCCGACGATCAGATCGTGGTCGTCGTTCGTTGTGACCGTCACATCGACACAGTCTTTGCCGAGCGTTGCGAATACCATCTCGACCGTATGAATGCCGTACCAGAAATAACCCGGCTGCGTCGGGATCAGTGCCATCGGACCGAACGCGTCGATACCGATCACCGCTCCTTTGCTGTCGTCGCCCAACACGGAAGTCAGTCCTTCCGCATAACGGAGCGCCGAGCTGCTCATCACCGGAATGCCGTGCTTCTTGGCCAGCTCCGCAATTTGCTTGGCGTCTTCGGACGTTACGGCGAGCGGCTTATCGATAAATACCGGTTTGCCGTAAGGCGCGATTTTGGCGAACTGCTCCAAATGGACACGTCCGTCTACCGATTCCAGCAGGATCGCATCGCTTTGCTCGGCTACCGCTTCGACCGAATCTACGATCGTTACGCCCAGCTCGTCGCGAAGCGTATTCGTAAACCCTTCCACGCGGGAAATGCTGAGCTCCATATCCGGGGAACCGCCGGGAAAAGCGACGACGACTTTGCCGCCGGCTACGTGATAAGCGTTTTCGGGATCATTCAACAATTTGGTGAAGGCGGTAACGTGCGAAGTGTCCAATCCGATAATTCCGATTTTTAATGCGTTCGACATGGAACGCACCTCCCTATATTCAAAATATCCGAACAAGCTTGCTGCAGGTCCGTTCTCTTTTAGTGCGTGTTCAAAAAGTCCGGTTTTCAGCACCGAGAAGATGGGATGAAGCTAGGAAATGAGGTGCGGAGCGTAGTGAGAGCTACGTGAGCACCGGAAGTTCCGGCTGAATTCCATATTCGATGTCGAGCAGGCATCCTGATCTGCTTCGTGATCAAAAGTGGACTTTTTGAACTACCTCTCTAGTAACTATACCAAGACCGGCTGCAGAATTATTGCCTTTTCTTTTGATCGGGATAATCTTTTTTTACGATTTTGTTCATTCGCACGAACATCCATTCCCGCCGGACCCGGGTTAGCGGACCAGCTCGCTTAAGAACGACAGCCGGTAAATTTGCTTCGGACGCCCCTTCGACTTCCCTTTCTCCTCGCCGATAATCTCGATGAGGCCGGAATCGAGCCAGGCTAGCAAAAACCGGTGGGTGCTGCGCACCGTAACGTCCAGCACAGTCGCAAGCTCCTGCGCCGTATAATCGGTCTTGCCGAACCGGGTAACGTGGGCGACCAGCTTGCTCAAATACCCCGAGGTCAGCCCGGCCTCCTCCGCCCGCTTCAGCAGGTTCGCATCGATCAGCGACAGGTCGTACTCGTGCGGGTGCGTCATCTCCAGCGGACCGATCACGCTTTTGTCCTCCCGGACGATAAAGCAGATATCCCCGCCGCTTTCCTTGGAGTTGCGCAGCGCCAGCCGCGCATGGGTGCCCGCCTCGTTGGCCGACCGCCCGAAGCCGATGCCGATGCTGAGCGACAGCCCGTAATATTTTTCGACGACCCGCGCCAGCGGGATCGACTTGTAGCCGCCGGTCTCGCGTTCGAAGATGCCGCGCGTCGTAATAAACAAATATTCGTTCCCGCCCAGATGCGTCAAATGCCCGTCCAGCGATTCGACGTACCCGAGCAGCATCCGGTGAATGTCCAGCTTCAGCCGCTGCACCTCGTGCTCCGACGCCTTTTTCTTCGCCAGCCGGTCGAACTCGTCCACATGGATAAACCCGACGACGATCTGCGATTCTTTGCTGCGGCGCGATTCGGTCGACAGCAGGGAACGCTCGAGAGCGACGATAATGTCCTGATCGGTCGGCAGCACCCATTCGTTCGGGATGCCCTTCTCGGAAAGCCCCGCGGATACGGCCCCTACGCTCGTCAGCACCGCCTTCGCCTTGCCGCTGCGCACCTGCTCGGTGTGGAAATCGATAAGCGCCCCGCTAGCCGCAAGATCGGACCCCGGGTAATGAACAAGCTCTTTATACGGTTCCCCGAGCTCCTGGAACGCCCGCTCCACCGACTGCTTGGACAACGTATCGACCGACATCTCCTCCAGGCCGAACCGCCGTCCGATGCGGAACAAAGCGCGGTACAACCCGGTACCGGACAGCCTTACGTAATGCACCGGTATTTTGAAGTTGAGCTTCTGAACGGCCATCCGGTAAGGAACGGGCCCTGAGAACAGGATCACTTCCACATGATCCATCAGCTCCTTGGCGAGCTCCGGCGCTTCATCCTCCCGGCTGAACAAGCGGGTTACCGGATCAAACGACGGAAAGCCTTTGAGGCAATGCTCCATCTTTTCTCTTAGCTGCTCCGGACCGATAATTCCGATGGCGATACCTTTGGGAAATGGAGCCGTGTTCGTTTCGGCCATAATCCAGCCTCCAGACCTGTCATGTCGTATGATTCGTTAAGCAGCCGGCGAGCCGGTTTCAGGCTTCATCCGCCGCTTAACCGCTTCAAGGCTACGGCCGCCAGAAGCGAAGCTCCGAGCGGCAAGCATGCTTCCTCGATGGTGAACTTCGGATGATGCAGTCCGTACGCGCGCTCCGCGCCTTCCTCCGGACCGGACCCCAGCCAGAAAAAGCATCCCGGCACCTGCTGCAAATAAAGCGAGAAGTCTTCTCCCGCCAGGGTTGGCGCCGCCTCGATCCGGTTGGCCGTGCCAATCGCCGCCTCCACGGTCTGCTCTACAAGCGCCACGCACTCGTCACTGCTTACCAGCACCGGAGTCATCTCCGTATAGGTAACCTCCGCTTTGCAGCGGTACGCTTCGGCGATCTGGCCTGCGATGCGGGTAATCCGCTCCTTCATCGACGCCTGCACGCGCGGGGAGAACGTCCGGATCGTACCGACCAGCGAAGCGCGGTGCGGGATAACGTTGTACGTGTCGCCCGCCTGCAGGCTGCCGATCGTCACGACGACCGGGTCAAACGGCGATATTTCGCGGCTAACCGCGGTCTGCAGCCCCATCACGATGGCGGACGCCGCGACGACCGGATCGATGCTCTGGTCCGGGATCGCGCCGTGGCCGCCCTTGCCCTCGAGCGCGATTTCGATGCGGTCGACAGAACCCATCAGCGAACCGTAACGGGTAGCCACCTTGCCGGCTGCCAGCGTAGGCAGATTGTGCAAACCGTAAATCTCGTCGACGCCTTCAAGCGCGCCCTCCGCTATCATCATCCGGGCGCCCTGATTGATTTCTTCGGCCGATTGGAACAAGAACCGCACGTTCCCCTCGAGCTCGTTCTTGTGGTCCATCAATATACGCGCCGCTCCGAGCAGTATCGCCGTATGCGCGTCGTGACCGCACGCGTGCATAACGCCGCTGCGCTCCGAGGCGAACGGGACGCCGCTTTCCTCCTGGATCGGAAGCGCATCCATATCGGCCCGCAGCGCAATCGTTTTGCCGGGCTTGTCCCCGGCCAGCTCGGCCACAACACCGTGACCGCCTACGCCGGTTTTGACTACATAGCCATATTCCCGCAAACGAGCCGCCACCTTGGCCGCCGTCTCCGACTCTTCCAGGCTCAGCTCGGGGTTGCGGTGCAGATCGCGCCGGAAATCGACCAGATCCTGCTCCATCCGTTCGCCCGCATCCAGTAAAGGACGCAGTAATGTCGCTTCTGTCATCGGCAGTGGTCCCTCCGTCCACATCAGTATATGAATTATAAAGCGGCCGCCGTTTCGGCGCCGCATATTCGGCTTTCAGCATGCGGTACACAGGAATCCGCCAACAACCGTTCTTTCAACCGGCAGGAGGCGGCACTGTATCCGGGGCAAATCGCCAGCGTGCTTGTACACGACTTACGGGATCGGCACCCCTTCCAAAATATTACCTCAAATGCAGCAAAAAGTCTCCTCACGTGCGCGATCGGAGAACCGTTGCAGGCAAATCTATGGAGAACTGTGCGGAGACGGCAGCCGATAAGAGCTTTTAGCCGCTCTTATTGTGCGCTTGATACAGGTGAATGAGAAAATAAGAGTCGTTTGCAACCTCGATTTCCTCTAAAAAGCCGCTTTCGGAAGCCCGTGCCGCCAAATAGCAGGCTGAAACCGCTCTTATTTGGCGGCTAAGCCTCGATTTGAAGGAAATAAGAGGGGCAAACCGCTCTTATCTCCTTCATCCCGGGCCTGAGCGGGGTCGCATCGGCATACAAACGCCACACAGCGGCCGGGCCGTCAAAGCAGAGCCACACGCTAGCGCAAACTCATCCGGCTGTCGGCTTTGTTCAAAGCTGCGCCGTCGCAACCCCGCGCCGCTTTACTTCACGCAACCGCCTGCCCCTCCAAAGGACGTCGCCGCGCTCAGCTCGTCGGCTTGCCGGCTCCCGCATCGGCCGTTTCGGCCCCTGTGCCGGACGCCGCCGCTGCGCCTTGCTCCGTCTCCGCCTTCGCGCCGCCGGCGATGCCGGCTCCTTCGGCGCCTTTGCGGGCCGACTCGCCCGACTTTTGCTTCGGCGCGCCTTTGCGGTACAGCTGATCCATAATCTTCTGTCCGGTCGGCGTCTGGGCGAGTCCGCCCTTGGCCGTCTCGCGGTGCTTCTCCGGCATGCTCGTCCCGACTTCCAGCATCACCTGGATCACCTCGTCGGACGGGATGACGCTGCGTACGCCGGCCAGCGCCATGTCCGCCGCGGCGAGCGCGTTCACCGCGCCGAAGCCGTTGCGCACGATGCACGGCACTTCCACGAGCCCGCCTACCGGGTCGCAGATCAGGCCGAGCGTGTTTTTGAGCGCGAGCCCTACGGCGTGAGCCGCCTGTGCGGGCGTGCCGCCGCGCAGCTCCGTCATCGCGCCGGCCGCCATGCCGATCGCCGAGCCGACTTCGGCCTGGCAGCCGCCCTCGGCGCCGGAGACGAACGAATTGTTGGCGATGACGAAGCCGATCGCGCCAGCCGCGAACAACGCATACGTCATCGTATCGTCGTCCCAGCCGAACCGTTTCTGCGAGCTGACGAATACGCCCGGAATAATACCGCACGAGCCCGCCGTCGGAGTAGCGATAATACGGCCCATCGACGCGTTCACTTCCGATACGGCCAGCGCGTTCGCCATCGCTTCCGCCGCCACGTCGCCGACGGCCGCCTCATTGTGCTCCATATATTGCTTCACCCGCTGGGCGTCGCGGCCGGTCAGCCCGCTGCGGGAGGTCGTATCCTCGGTCAGTCCTTTGTGTACCGCTTCTTTCATGATGGCATAATACTCCGCCATCTTGCGGAACTGCTCCTGCTCGTCCTTGCCGGATTCCTTGGCTTGCTCCTCCAGCATCAGACGGCCGATCGATTTGTTTTCCCGCTCGCACAGTTCCACCAGCTGCTGCATCGTCCGAAATCTCATGCCGGATCGTCCCCCCTTTTTGCCGTCAAATCGACGAGACGCACATCCTGTACCGTACTAAGCCGGCCGATCTCGAGAATGACGTCGCCGGTCAGCGAGCTGTCCGTATCGATCACGGTGATCGCTTCGCCGCTCCGCCCTCTCCGGTCAACCGACATATGCCCGATGTTCACGTTTTCACGGCTAAGCACCCGGGTCGCATCCGCAATCATTCCCGGCCGGTCCTCATGGAACACGATCAGTGTCGGATACATCGCCGTAAACTTGACGTCGAACCCGTTAACTCCGAGCATCTCGATGTTGCCGCCGCCGATCGAGGCGCCGATCACCGTGATTTCGCGATCTCCGGCACGGGCGACGATCTTGGCCGTATTCGGATGCGGAAAATGCCCCTTGCCTTCCTTAAATGCGATGTCAACACCGAGCTGTCCGGCAATCGTCAGCGAAGAGGGAATGCGCGGATCGTCGGTTTCGAAATCGAGCAGCCCGCCCACGATCGCAAGATCCGTTCCGTGTCCGCGGTACGTATCTGCAAATGAGCCGTAAAAATAAATGTCCGCTTTCTCGGGCAGTTCGCCGAGAATATGGCGCGCCACCCGCCCGATCCGGACCGCGCCCGCCGTATGGGAGCTCGAAGGCCCTACCATGGCCGGACCGATAATCGAAAAAACGTCTTTGAATCGCATCGCAAGTCCCCTCATTCGCCGCGTTATACGTATTACTGTTATTGTATTCGAAACGGACAAAAACGGACAGTAGTTATACTGTCCGCTTTTCGTTTGTCAATCTGCCAGCCATTCGTTCAGATGCTGCTTCACGAAGTCGTCGTCGTTCAGATGCGGATAATCGCGGTACATCCGGTCGATCTCTTCCGATTGTCCTTCGGACAACACTTCATGCGGATTCAGGCACCAGGTTCCTTTCATCAGGCCCTGGCGGCGAAGCACCTCGTGAATGCCCGGGATGCAGCCCGCGAAGTTATGGGCCGGATCGAAAAACGCCGCATTCGTGTCGGTGACTTCGATATTGCGGGTGTTCCAGTCCGCGGACAGTGTCGCGTCGTTGCGAACCCGCTTCACTTCCTCAAGCAGCTCGACCGCTTTTTTCGTCCAGACGCACCAGTGTCCGAGCAATCCGCCGACGATTTTCTTCTCAACGGTCTTGCCGTCTACATTAAAGCGGTACGTCGTAAGCAAATCGCTTACGATGTTATCGTCATTACCCGTATACAGGGCGATCTCGTCGCGGCGGCTCGAATACATGACCGCACGTACGACGTCGATCGTCTGGTACCGGTTGAACGGAGCGATCTTGATCGCGATGACGCCTTCGATCTCGGCCAGTTGACGCCAGAAGTTAAAGCTAAAGATCCGTCCGCCTACCGAAGGCTGGAGATAGAAACCGATAACCGGAATTACTTCCGCGACGGCTTTAATCCGCTCGAGATGCTGCTCTTCGGTCCAGTCCTTCAGACCGCCCATGCTGACAAGGCCCGCGTCGTAGCCAAGCCCGACCGCGATATTCGACTCCTTCAGCGCCTGCTCGGTCGGTCCGCATATGCCGGCGACTTTCAGGAAAGGACGGTCCAGCTTCGCCCGGTCCACCTCTTCGGCAGCCAGACGAAGGACCGGCTCGTACAAGTTATACTGCGGTTCGCGGATTTCGAACTGGGTCGAATGTACGCCTACGGCGACGCCGCCTGCTCCTGCCGCAATATAATAACGGGTCAGCGCCCGCTGATGCTTTACATCCAATTTCCGCTCTTCGGTAAGCGCGAGCGGCTGCGCCGGAATGACCAAGCCGTCATGCAGCGCCTTCACTTGTTCCGGACTTAAAGGTTTGCGGCTCATGGATTAATATTTCCCCTCTCTCTCCTGAAAGTGAGTCGGTTTGTTCCAGGTTTTGCCGTCCGCCGCTACCCAATCCGCGATCCAATCGAGCATCTGGGCGATCGTGACACGCGGATAGCCGAACGTCTTGTGCGCTTTCGAGCAGTTGCTCAGCAGTGCCGTATCCGATTCTTGTCCGACGATGTTCGCATCTACGCCGAGACGTTTGGCAAACTCGTTCGCCACCCAGCGAAGCGACAGCGTCTCAGGACCGGACATGTTGAACACGGCCGGAGGCGTGCTGCACACGTTCAGGCAGCGGAGCGCCCATTCGTTGGCGTCACCCTGCCATACGACGTTGGCATGGCCCATCGAGACGTCGACCGGAAGGCCGGCTTTGACCGACTTGGCGATCTCGAGCAATACGCCGTAACGAAGATCGATCGCATAGTTCAGACGATAGATCGCCATCGGAATATCGTAACGGTGCGAGAAGCTTTCAAATACGCGTTCGCGGCCCAGGCAGGACATGCCGTACTCGCCGTTCGCTCCGGGAGGCGTATCTTCGGTCGCTCCGCCGGAGAATACCGGGGTCAGCGGGTATACGTTACCGGTCGAGAATACGACGATGCGGGAGTTTCTGTACTTCTCGGCTACGCGGCCGGGCAAGTACGAGTTCATCGCCCATGTGAAATGCTCGTTGCCGGTCGTTCCGAACTTGTTGCCGGCCATGTAAATGACGTTTTTGACGTCAGGCAGCTGCTGCAGCTGGTTGTCGTCCAGCAGGTCGACGGCGATCGTCTCGATCCCGTCAGCTTCCAGCTCGGCTTTCAGCTCTTTGTCGGAGAAGCGCGAAGCTCCATATATTTTTTTGTGCACGCCTGCTTGTTTTAATGCATTTTGAGCCAGTCTCGCCAAGCTTGGTCCCATCTTGCCGCCGATCCCTAGCAGCATAATGTCTCCGTCGATCGCCGCGATGTCTTTTACCAGAGCCTCGGACGGCTCCGCCAATTTTGCCTCTAATTCAGCAATTGTTTTCATACAGGACTCCCTTCGCTTTTCGGAATGGATAAAGTGCTTACTCTAAGAGTAAGGCATCCGCAGATTAAAAGACAAGTCTATTAAATGTCTATTAAACACCAGCCGCGCCCCGTCCCGAAAGCGATTCCATTCGCCCCATGCGATCCTTGCCTTCCCCGGCCGGCGAAACAGCCGGATTCGCCTCCGCGCCCTAAACCTGCGTGTCCGGAGACAGGTGCAGCTTGCGGTATTCCCGCGGCGACAACCCGCTGAACTTTTTGAACATCCGGTTGAACGAATTGATGTTCTGATAGCCGGAGCGCAAAGCGACGTCCTGAATTTTCAGATCAGTTTCGAGAAGCGCCCGCTTCGCCTCCCCGATCCGTACGCCGTTAATGTAATCCACAAAGTATTCTCCGGTTTTCTCCTTAAAATACGTCGACAAGTACCCGCCCGTAATATGGAGCTGCTCTGCGACGATATCCAGCGTAATATCCTGAGCAAAGTTCGTCTGCACATATTCGGTGACGAATTCGATGATCGGGTCCCCGCTTTTGCGGATGCTCCGGATCTCCTCGCAGGAGGCGACGATCAGCCGGCTGAAAAACATCCGGTATTGCCGGCCCGAATACAAGCCGTCGATCGGATTCGTCTCCGCGATCGCCTGCTCGGCCGCCCGTTCTTTCAGCCCGAGCGCGTACATCGTCTTCCGCACCTTCTGCACGATATCGGCGGCAAATTCGCGGTATTGGCGGACCGACGCCTCCTTGCGCTCCATCAGCGACAGATGGCGGTCGAGCAAATGCAGCAGCTCCTGGGCGTTGCCTACCTGAAGATTCTCGTCGAACTGCCGCTCCTGCGCCTGGGTGAACAGCGAGGACGTCTGCCGTCCTGACGCCTCCCGGACGACTTGCGTCTCTTCGGTCAGCATCCGCTCCTGAAGCAGGCGGACCGTCTGCTCGTAAGCCCCGGTAAAGTCCGACGATTGCGGATACACCGGCGATACGGCGATCGTAAAGAAATAATAGTCCGCATCGTTGCCGAACATGCCCTGCAAGCTTTCCAGACACATCTCCAGCTTGGCATCGTCCGGTTCACTCAGAACGGATACGATCTGGCGGTTCTCCATCTGCAGCGTCAGCGAACGCGGGAATTCGGAGGAGATTCCCTGGTTGATGCATTCCCGGATGAAGTAGGTGAGCCGGTCCGGGTCGTCCTGCATGTTTTCCCAGAACAGCGGTTTGTACGAGATCTCGAACACAAGAAACCGGAACGAATCGGCGGACAACGCGTCCATCCCCGCTCCGTGCGGGCCGTCGTATATTTTTTTGAGCTTGTTGATGTATCCGTACGATTCCAGCTTCGTAGTTTTGAGCACAAGATCCTGCTCGATCCGGGCGTTCGTCTTCTGCATATCGTCCAGCTTCCGGCCGATCAGCTCGAACTCGGGGATTCCTGTCGGAATCGAGACGTCCTTCCCGTCCGCCTGCTGGATCGAATTGACGATTTGCCTGACCGGACGGTTGAAGCGCACGCTGAACATAATCGAGAAGAAGACGCTTACAAGCAGCGCGGCCGCAAGCAGGGACAGCAGGATCAGATTGAGCTGCGAGATTTGCTCGAACATTCTCGAGACCGGAACGATGTTCATATAAGTAAATCCGCTGTGCCCGCCCGACTTCGTAAAATAGTACGTATGATCGACCAGCACACTCGCCTCGTCCCCGTCCGGCTTCAGCTCCGGCTGCGGCATGCCGGCCGGGATATCCCCTTTGGCGTAAACGGCGGTTCCCTGCTGATCGTAGATAATAAAATTCGGGTTGACGGACCGGTGGAACGCGTTATACAGCCTGTCCGCATCGAGCATGGCCACGATGTAGAAATCGTCGTACTGCCAATGCTTGATTACATACGGATAAAACTCGCCTTTGGAAATAGCTTCCCCCGTTTCAAAAAAGGGATTCTCGTAAAAGGTGGACGCCGCATACAGCCGCGATGTATACGCCTGACTGAACTGCTTCTGCCAAAACGAGCCGGGATACTCTTTGCTCGTATAAATTTTCTCGAAATAGACGCTGCGCTCCGCCGTTCCCGCTTTGCTCACCATCAGCCGGTTGTCCTTAAAGACAAGGAAGACGTTGTCGATATGCATCAGCGGATTGCCCACGACCTTCGTAATCTCTTGCTTGACCAGATCGTACAGCTCAAACCGCGAGTTCCCCGAGCTGTTGCGCAGCCGCGTTACGTTTTCGCTGAAATAAAGCGCATACATTTGCTTCTGAATAAGTTGGAAATGCTCCTCGTACCGTTCCGAGGCGAACCGGATGTTCTGCTCGTTGTACCGGATAATTTCGCTGCGGATATGGTTTTGATACATCGTATAGGAGAAAAAATACAGCGAAGCCAGAAGTACAATGACTGTCAAAAATCCGAGCAGCAGCCTAAACAGCAGCGAAGACCTTCTGGAGCGAAAACTGAAAAACTTCATCACACTTGCTCGACCCCCGGGCAAAAAACAGGATGTTATCGATCTGTTCTTTCTCTACTTGTATGTACCATCATACATGACAAAGCCCCGTACTGAAAGGGCGGCGCGTTAAAACGGAATATGCAATTTTTCGAAAACTGATCTTATTTACGGATTTCGCAAAATGGTGGAAGATACGGAATAGCTATCGTTTCCTTCCGGTGGCCGGCGATGCTAAGATAAGGGCGTCAGAAACGGTGCAAGCGCTTGCACCTGCCGGGCAACATACACCAATAGAAAGACGGGAGGACCTGCAGATGAACAATGCCGGCTCGGCCGCCGCCCAATGGCCGGAAGCGCACACGCCCCTCAAGCCGAAACGGGGCCGTACGATATGGAAGAAAGCGGTGCAAAGCAAATATTTGCTGCTGATGTTTTTGCCCTGCTTCCTCTATTATTTGATCTTCAAATATTTGCCGATGGGCGGCATCGTTATTTCGTTTAAAGATTATAACCTGTACAAAGGCATTTTGGAGAGCAAGTGGGTCGGCTTTAAATATTACGAAATGTTTTTCAAAAGCCCGGACTTCTGGATTTTGCTGCGCAATACGTTTTTGCTCGGCTTGTACAAGCTGGTGTTCGGATTTCCCGCGCCGATCCTACTCGCCCTGCTGCTGAACGAAGTGAAGCATGCGTTGTTCAAACGGTTCGTCCAGACGGTCAGCTACTTGCCGCACTTCATTTCCAATGTGGTCGTGGCCGGTATGGTCATCATGTTCCTTTCCCCCTCGGGCGGAATGGTGAACAAAATTATCGAATCACTCGGGTTTACTCCGATTCATTTTATGGTCAATCCGGAACTGTTCCGCTCGATTTACGTCACCTCGGAAATTTGGCAGCATGTGGGCTGGGAGACGATCATTTATTTGGCCGCCCTCACCTCCATCGACCCGGCTCTGTACGAAGCCGCCGATATCGACGGCGCCAGCCGGTGGAACAAGCTGTGGAACGTGACGCTTCCGGGAATCGCCCCTGCGATTATTATCCTGTTCATTCTGAACGTAGGGCGCGTTCTGGAGATCGGCTTCGAGAAGGTGTTCCTGCTGTACAATCCGGCCACCTATTCCACTGCGGACATCTTAAGCACCTACGTGTACCGGACCGGACTCATCAACGGCAACTTCAGCTATGCGGCCGCCATTGATATGTTCACCGGAGTGATTTGCCTGATCTTCATTTACAGCGCCAACGCTTTGAGCCGCCGGATGTCGGAGACGAGCTTGTGGTAAGGAGGAATTTGCTTGAAACGCAAAATTACGTTATTTTCCGTAGTGAATACGATCATTCTGCTCGGCCTCGTCGTCGTCACGCTGTATCCGTTCGTGCATATGGGCGCCGTATCGCTTAGCAGCAGCATTCACGTGCTCAAAGGGGAAGTCAGCTGGTTTCCGAAAGGCTTCCAGCTCGAAACGTACAAGTTGGTGCTGAGCGATCCCCGCATCGGCAAGGCGTACTGGAATACGATCGTATACGTGACGCTCGGCACCGCGATCTCGCTGGTAATCACTTCCCTCGGCGCTTACGCGCTCGCCAAAAAAACGATGCTGTTTCATCGCGGCTTTACGCTGGTCATCATCTTTACGATGTTTTTCAGCGGCGGGATGATTCCGACGTTCCTCGTCGTGAAGGAGCTCGGCGTGATGGATACGGTGTGGGGCATCGTCCTGCCCGGAGCGGTCAGCACCTGGAACCTGCTCATTATGCGCACGTTTTTCTCCGGCATTCCGGTCGAGCTGGAGGAGTCGGGGCGGATCGACGGCCTGAACGATATCGGCGTGTTTTTCCGCATCGTCGTTCCTTTGTCTCAAGCCGTCTTCGCAACGATCGGGCTGTTTTACGCCGTCGGGCTATGGAACAACTTTATGCTGCCGCTGCTGTATTTGCGCGATCCGGATCTGTTCCCGCTTCAAGTCATCCTGCGCAATATCGTGCTGGCCGGCCAGGTGAATCAGGCCGACGCAGCGGCGATCGGCGACAATGTCGTGCTGGAGGAATCGCTCAAGTACGCGACAATTATGGTATCCACCGTTCCCATTCTCCTGATCTACCCGTTCCTGCAGAAATATTTCGTCAAAGGCGTAATGATCGGGGCGGTCAAGGGGTAACGATACATCCAGACTTATCTTTCCACACTGGCATGGCATGGGGAAACAAACAGATCGACCTAAAAAAAGGAGAGGTTGCTTCATGAAAAAAGGGTATACGTCCGCCGGAATCATCGCTTTATGCGCTTCACTTCTGGCCGCATGCGGAGGAAAGGCTGCGGAAACGCCTCCAGCGACGGAGGGCAGCGGGACTCCTGCGGAGAAATCGAAAAACACGTTCACCCTGCTGATGGCCGACCACCCGAACTGGCCTTACAACAAAGACTGGCCGGTCTGGAAATGGATCGAGGAGAAAACCGGAGCCAGCTTCCAGGTCCAGCTTCCATCGGGCGCTCTGAACGATACGATCAATCTGAATATCGCTTCGGGCAATATGCCGGATGTCACCTACTTCTCCAGCCGGTTGGACGCCAATAAATTCGGCCAGCAGGGGGCGCTCGTCAACATTCTCGAGTACAAGGACAGCATGCCGAACCTGCAGGCATGGATGAAGAAATACCCGGAGATTACCCAGTCGTCGCTCGCCGCCAACGGCGCGATGTATATGCTGCCTAACGAAGGGTTTGGCGAGACGAACCGTTCGATCTGGATGTACCGCGAAGATGTGTTCAAGAAGCACGGCCTGGCCGCTCCGACCAACTACGACGAGCTGATTACGGTCGCCAAAAAACTGAAGGAGCTGTATCCGGGCAGCTATCCGTTCTCGTTCCGCAGCGGCAGCAACCTTGGGATTCTCGGCTTCACCGCCGCCCAGTTCGGCACCCATAACACGTTTTTCCTCGACGAGAAAACCGGCAAGGCCCGTTACGGCCCTACCGAAGACAGCTTTAAGAAGATGATCGAATTTTTCCACCAGATGCATAAGGAAGGGTTAATGCCGCCGGATTGGCTGACGGTTAACGTCCAGCAGTGGCAGAACATGGTGTCCAACAACCAGACGTTCCTCATTCTCGATTTTATCGGCCGTCTCGACCTGTTCAACATTCCGATGCGCCAGACGAACCCAAGCTTCAATCTCGCTTACATGACGCCTCCGGAAGGCGTTCCGGGCTTCAAGGTGAATCCGTATACGCACGTTCTCGAATCGGGCCTGGCGATCTCCTCCCGTTCCCCGAAAATCAAGCAGGCGCTCGCAACCTACGACTGGTTCTACAGCGAAGAAGCGAAACAGCTGCTCAGTTGGGGAAAAGAAGGAGAAGTATACGAGAACGGAAACAAGAAGCTGCGTGCGGAATATCTCGACGTTACCGACGTTCGCAAAAAGACCGGTCTGGCGACCAACGCCACCTACATGTGGTTCGATTACGACGCCCACCTCGTTCCGGCAACGCAGGAGCAGCGGGACGCTTACACGCAGGCGCGCAAGCACGACAGCATCTACCGCGTGAAGCCGCAATATGCGGAAGACGAGCTGGCTAACGTATCGCTGCTGCAAGCGGCCATCGACAAACACCGCAACGAGCAGCTGACCCGGTTCATTCTGGGCGAACGCAGCCTCGATCAGTGGGACCAGTATGTCGCGGAGGCCAATAAGCTGGGGCTGGACGAGCTGATGAAAATTACGCAGAAAGCGTACGACAGGCTTCGCTAATCGTCGCCCAGCGCTTATAATAATGAGGAAAGGACGCCATGAGGGGAGCACCGCTGCCTACCTTCATGGCGTTCCGGTTTGCGCAGCCTAAGGACACGATCTATCGAATCCAAGGAGGAAGTCATGATGGAGGAGCGTTTTTCCGCGCAATTTGCGGCCGACGGCGCCTGGTGCTTTTTCGCTGATCCCCGGGCCGTTTATTATGAAGGGAAGTACCGGAGAACGTACGTGGGCTGGCTTACCGCGCAAGGGGACGTGATGGCGGGGGTTTACGACCATCGCACGGGCGCGGCCGAATCGGTCGTCGTAAAGCCCGGGCTGCAGAAGGACGATCATGCCAATCCTTCGCTTTATATCGACGACCGGGGCCGGATCACGATCTTTTATTCGGCGCACAACGGATCGGCTATGTACTACCGGACGACGGAAACGAGCGAGGAATTGTCCTCGCTCGGAGCAGAGCATCTGCTGCCCGCCAATACGGAAGGAAAGAAAGGGTATACGTATCCGACCCCGATTTATTTGCGCCAAGAGCGGTTGTTTTATTTATTTTGGCGCGGCGGCAATTTCAAGCCGAACTTTAGCGTAAGCTCCTCGTTGTACGAGCACGACTGGTCCGAAGCGCAAACGCTGATTATGGACGAAGGGCAGCGCCCGTACATCCGTTATGCCTCGAACGGCGAGGATACGATTCATTTCGCCTCTACCGACGGTCATCCGAATGTGGAGCCGCACAACAGCATCTACTATGCCCGTTACCGCGACGGCGCTTATTACAAAGCGGACGGCACGAAGGTGAAGCCCGCCTCCGGGCTGCCCTTGAAGCTGTCCGAGCTTGACGTCGTCTACGACGGCAAGGCCGAAGGCCGCAACGCCTGGATCTGGGACGTCTCGTTCGACCGGGAAGGCCATCCGGTCATCGTGTACGCCGTATTCGTCTCTGAGACGGATCATCGTTACTATTACAGCATATGGAACGGCGGACGATGGGAAACGAATGAAATTGCCTCCGCCGGAGCGTGGTTTCCGCAAACGCCGGAAGGCAAAAAGGAAACGGAAACGTATTACTCCGGAGGCATCGTCCTCGATTCCCGGAGCCCGGACACCGTTTATTTGTCCCGCCCGGTGAACGGCGTGTTCGAGATTGAGCGTCGACACACGGCCGATCGCGGGCGGACATGGACGTCGGCCCCCGTTACGTCGGGCTCGTCCTCGAATCAGGTCCGGCCGTTCCTCGCCCGTAACTACAGCGACGACGAGGCACTTCTGTTGTGGATGAGCGGCGATTACATCCACTTTACGGATTACCGGACGTCGCTTCAGATGACGCTGGTGAAGCCGGGGGAAAGTCTGCACCGATAGCAGGCAAGTATGCCCGGCTCTGGATTGGACACGCCTTGAATTGCATACCAAGAGGACCGTCCGGACGTTGTGCTTCCGGACGGTCTTTCGGTTGATCCCGCTACAAGAGCCCCGGCACAAGCCAAGCAGGCCAAGCAGCAATCGGTCCGCTTTGGCCGAATCAAGGCGCTCATGTCCCCGCGGAGCCGCCGCTAGCCGGCTTTTCTGGAGAATCGCAAGACGCCTCTCCGCAACAAACGATGCCGCCCGGACTCCAAGGCGTTCGTTTGTTGTTTTTTATCAGCTCGGTCCGGGCTGCAGCAAATGGTCGAAGTAATCAGACACGACCGCAGTAATCCGCTCTCTCGTAACCTCGTCCGGGCAGATGACGCCGTGTACGACGAGACCGTCTACCATGGCGAACAGCTTCTCCGCCTCCAGCTCCTCGTTCACGCCGGGCTTCATCATTCCCTTCTCCGCCAAGGTGGCGATAAACATGCGGAACAGATTGCGCAGGGAATCGTAGATTTCCCGGTTCAACGATTTCAATGCCGGGTCGGCCACCGCTTTGCCCGCGAAAGCCATCCACACCTCGCATTCCGCCAGCCTTTCATCGTCCAGCGGCACGAGCTCCGCAATGATGCTCTCCATATCTTGACGGGGGTCCCCGGACCATGACGTTTTCGTTATACGCTCGTAGACCCGATCGGAAACAAGCCGCATCGAGAAGGCGAGCAGCTCCGACTGGGTCGTAAAATAGTGCCGCAGGGAACCAAGCGACATCCCCGCCTCGTCCGCTACGTTGCGGACGGACACCCCGTCTATTCCGACGCGGCGTATGACGCGCCAAGCCGCTTCCGCGAGCAAAACGCGACGTTTCTCATGATCGACTATTTTAGGCATGAGTCGATTATATCACCGTTGTTTTTATGATACAACCGTGCTAAAATAACATTGTAGTACAGTTGTATTAAATAAAAGTCGTACGTGTAAGGAGTTTGCTTCCTATGATTGCAGCCTTTATTGTCGCTTGTGAAATCGGATTTTGGGTATTCGTCCTCGCCGGCTTGTTGTGCCGGTACGTATGGAATCGCAAACGTCTGGGCGGCCTTCTGCTGTTGTGCACACCGCTCGTCGACCTCGCCCTGCTGATCGCCACTGTGATCGACCTGCGGAACGGCGCCACGGCGGGTGTCGCTCACGGCGCGGCCGCTATCTATATCGGCGTCTCCATCGCCTTCGGCCATCAGATGGTGAGATGGGCGGACGTCCGGTTTGCGCACCGGTTTGCCGGAGGACCGGAGCCGGTGAAGGCGCCAAAGTACGGCTCGGCTCACGCCCGCCACCAGATCGGCCAGGCGCTCCGTCATGGCGTCGCGTGGATCATCGGTGTAGTTCTGTTATTCGCCATCGTTTTGTTTATCGGCGACGATAGCCGCACGGCTGCGTTATCCGGTACGATCCGCGTCTGGTCGATCGTGCTCGTGATCGATCTTGCCTTCGCCTTCAGCTATTTGATCTGGCCCAAAAAGGAAAAAGGCGCAAGCTCGTGAGAGCGCGCCTTTTGATGTTGGGCGAACAGCCATTCGGGGCCGCCGGATTGTCAGCCGGCCGTCCCCCATTCATCCCGGATCAGGCGAGTATCGTCTAACCCTACTTTTTCCCCTGCTTTTCCTTCTCCGCCGCAATTGCCTTCTTCAGCAGTTCGTCGGCTTCCCGCAAAGCGGAATTAATGTCCATCTGATTGGTCGCCACTTTCTGGAACTGGCCAGACATCGTATTTTGCTGCGTTCCGAGGGCAATGTCCACCAGCCCCGGGTCCCGTTTCGGCGTTGCCGGAATCGGCGGAAGCGTCGTGAGCGCTTTCATGTTTTTGGTGCCGTAGACCGGATGATCTTTGCCGAGCGCGTCGATAATTTCCTTTTTCACGAGAGTCGTCGGAATGCCGTTTTTGGAATCCTGCATCTGGATTTCGTCGGACAGCATCTCCATCATCACCTCGAACGCATCTTCCTTATGCTTGCTTTGATTCGTAATCGCCCAGTAAGCCGGCCCGCGCTGCCCCATCATTTTCGGAGCGCCATTGATCAGCGGAGCTGAGACGATATCCCAGTTTACTTCCGGCGGTATGATGAGGTAGATGTTGTGCTGATTGATCTGCATCGCCACATTCCCTTTGCTGAACGCGTTGTTCTCGTCCGCGACCGTCTTGGCGATCTGGTTGTTCGGAATATCGTAGAACCGTTTTAATGTCTCGAACAGCCCTTTCCATTTGTCCATACCGGACAATCCGTCCACCTTCGGGTCCAGAATCGGGAGCGACATCGGATTGTCGCGCATAAAGGCCATCGTATTGGCGCTTAATCCGCGGTATATCGTACCGCCGTCCGATCGGCTCATCTTTTTGGCGAGCTCGTAAACTTCGTCGAGCGTCATGCCGTCCTTCGGATACGCAACTCCGAACTTGTTGAACAGATCTTTGTTATAATACAGCACTTGCGGAAAATACGGCGGTACCGGGAGGCCATACACTTCACCCGATCCGATTACGTCGATAATTTCTTGCGTAAACACTTTATTGAAACGGTTCATGTCGTACTTGTACTGCTTGATCAAATCGCGCAAGTCGTAGGCGAGTCCCATATCCAAATAATTGGTCCGGATCGTCGGAATATCCAGCCTGTACAGATCGGGGATTTCCCCGCGCGACACGAGCTCCGCAATGCTGTTCCCTTGTCCGCTGGTCGTATATTTAAACGTGATATGCGGAAACTTCGCTTCCAGCGTTTTTCTCCATCTGTCGTCGAATTCTTTGGCGCTCACTCCCGGCGCGTAGATCGACATCTCATAAGGGTCTTTCTTCTTCACCGGAGGCGGCGCAGCCGTATCGCCCCCCTGATTGCCGCCCTGCTGACCGCCGCAGCCTGCAGCCAATAATGCCGAACACAGAAATAAAGCAGTTCCTTTCATTTTGAACGAAGTTGCTCTCATATCCCGGCCTCCCTCTTTAATTTGCATACTTGCACTTGCCTGTTGCGATATCCAGCCGCAGCTTCGCCGAAGCCGCCTCTGTCGCAGTTATTGCCGAACCCTGATCACCTCCAGCTAAGGTATAAAAGCAGTTTTTATAACGAAGCCTTTTCTTGCTAGCGGAAAGGAGTCAGCTTGGGCTGAAAACTTACCCTTTCCCATTTCACATTAAAAAGATTTTCACAATTCTGGTGTTTATCTCCCATAAAAGGGAGCGCTCCCACGCTTTTTTAGGAAAACATGGCCGTGCACGCCGCTATTTTAGCGCGTTCTGGTTCCTATCTACAAAGTAATTTATATCCCTGCTCGAAACATGTCTATCAGAAAAAACACCTCTTACTGAAAGCGTTTTCTAATCCGCTTAAAATGACTATACTTCAAAAAAAATCGTCAGTCAATCAACAATTTAATATGTACATCACAGACAAGAAAACGCGAAAAACCTATGTACATCAGCACTTTTTCGGTGAAACTCCCAAATCTCAGCCCGCACTAAAAACGATCGTTATACTCCGACTAATTTGACCGATTTTCACGAAATATTACTTCACAATCGGGCTGTTCCACACATTGAAAATGCCCTAATTCGGATTATCAAGCAAGAAAACTGGTTTCCATAATTAAAAAACAAGAAACCACAGCTAAGAAATTAAGCTACGGATAATCAAGCTCTACTAGCAATGGAGAGGTTTCGACGAATGGGCTTTAGGGCTTTAGGGCATTGGGGTTTTGGGGTTTGTATCGGGGTATCGAGTTCTCGGTCTTTCGGTCTTTCCGGCTTTCGGGGGTCAGGCACGGGGTACAGGATTGCGAAGGACCCGAGGGTGGATCGATCACAGGACGGTATCGCGGCGTCAGTCAGCATCCGGGAGCGACCAAAAAGAAAAGCGAGGATGGGCCTCGCCTCAACATAGTTGCGGCCGGTTATTCCATCCTCGCTTGGACGATCAGCCGGTGCGTTCCGGTATCTACTGGGTCGCAGGTGATCAATGTAATCATTTTATCGTCACCGTTCGTATTCAGCACCGACACATCGCTGGGCTCGACGATGACGTGCCGGAAGACGGTATAGACATACTCCTGCCCGGCCTTCCGTACCACGATCTCATCGCCTTCCGCCACCTCGTCGAGACGGTTGAACAACCGGCCTTTCGTCCGCGCCCGGTGTGCGGCTATCGCCGCATTGCCGGCTTGGCCGAGCTGCGTCGTCTCTGTCATATGTGCAGCCGCATGCGCCATATTCGACTCTGTCGCGCCCGCCAGCACCGGCAACTTCACCCCGATCGAGGCGATTTCGATCGTAGCGATCGGCTGCGGCTTCGGTTTGTCGG
This sequence comes from Paenibacillus sp. MAH-35, assembly GCF_058135425.1. Classification (NCBI taxonomy): domain Bacteria; kingdom Bacillati; phylum Bacillota; class Bacilli; order Caryophanales; family Paenibacillaceae; genus Paenibacillus; species Paenibacillus sp. MAH-35. Next base: position 103,155 of record NZ_JBYUPU010000017.1, on the reverse strand, counting down.
CTGCGGCGGGCGCTGGGGGTGCAGCTGCGGATTCGGTCGCAGCAATTGGCGCGGAAGCATCCTGTGCCTCTGCAGAAGAAGCCCCCCCGCCTTCTTCCTCCAGCCGGTGAGTCTCCATCTCAAATAAGCTGGACAGCCGCCAGTATCCATCCCTAAGCTGCGGATCGGCGTCAGAAGCGATTGCCGCTTCCATCTGTTCCGCTTCCTTCAGCAGCCGGTTTACCTCCCGATCCGCCTTCCATTCCATCAGTTTGGGAGCGGCCATCACTACAATTCCAAGCAAAATAATTCCGTACGATAGCAACCGCATGAAACGGCTCCTTTCCGCCGGCCGGCCAACAAAACGGCCCCCTTCCCCCGACGGAACGTCAGGACAAGGGGAACCGCGGGAGCCAACGGCTATTATTTCGATTTCAACTGCCGGCGTCCCAGCCATATACCGAGCGCTACAAGGGCAAGACCCGTCAAGTAAAACGGATTACGGCTCGCCTCGCCCGTTTTCGGAAGCGTCGAGACCGGAACTTCCGGGGTCGGGGACGGATTCGGCGTAGGCGCCGGAACCGGTCCGCCTCGCGGAACGCCTTCCTCCTCCACTTCCACCGTCGATTCCTCCTTCGGCGGCTGGCTTGGCGTAGGTCCGCCTCTTGGCACCTCTTCGTCAGGAACTTCCGTGAGCGGAGGATTCGTCGGCGTTACCGGCGTTTTCGGTTCTCCGGTAGTCGGCGGATTAACCGGAGTCGTCGGAGTCACCGGCTCCTTCGGCTCTTCGCCGTCATCCCCAGGATTTCCACCGCCGCCAGGGTTGCCTCCGTTACCCGGATTTTCGGGATTCCCGGTATCCGGTTTTTTTCGGTTCGTGACGACAACCTTATGCGTATTGTCGACTTTCACTGTCTCGGCATCGATCGTAATCGTATGTTTCGCCGTGTCTATCACATAACCCGCAGGAGCTTCCAGCTCCTCCAGAACATAGTCGCCGTACGGCAGCTTAGTGAATAGCAGCTTGCCGTCCGCATCCGTCGTTTGCACGAGCGGAGCGCGCTTGCCCTCCTTATCGGACAACGAGAACTCCGCTCCCGCCAGCGGCTTGGCCGAATCGTCTTGGTCCACCTTCGTCACTTCCAGGCTGCCTGTCGGCTCGACCGGTGGAGCTTTCTTGCTGTTCGTGACCGTCAACTTCACATGGACCGTCGCACTCGTGCCGATCGCAACGTCCTTTGTCTTCTCGTCGATCGCATATCCGGACGGAGCTTCCAGCTCCTCCAGAACATAGTCGCCGTACGGCAGCTTGGCAAACAGCAGCTTGCCGTCCGCATCCGTCGTCTGCACGAGCGATGCACGCTTGCCCTCTTTGTCGGACAACGAGAACTTCGCTCCCGCCAGCGGCTTGGTCAGATCGTCTTTGTCCACCTTCGTCACTTCCAGGCTGCCTGTCGGCTCGACCGGTGGAGCCTTCTTGCTGTTCGTGACCGTGATTTTCTTCGTATTTCCCTGGCCGGTTATGCTCGAGTCGATCGTTACGTTCCGTTTCTTCTCGTCGATCGTATAGCCTTCCGGAGCGGCCAGCTCTTCCAAAATATAATCGTCATACAACAGGCCGGTGAAAAGCAGCTTCCCTGACGCATCGGTAGTCCGGACGAGCGGCGCACGTTTCTCCGCCTTGTCGTACAGCGCGAACTTCGCTCCCGCCAGCGGTTTGGCCGGATCGTCCTTGTCGACCTTCGTCACTTCCAGACTGCCGGTCACTCCGCCGCCCGAACCCGAGCCGGAAGACGTGCGAACGATAATTTCCTTGCTCGTTTCGCGGACTTCTACCGTCAACCGGTCCCCTTCAAGCGAAACGGTGTTTTCCACCTTGTCTTTGTCCGCAGCGTTAATGAACGATTGGTATTCCAGAATATACGCCGTGGAAATATCGGTTGTAAAGCTCAGCACGAACGTTTCCCGATTTCCCGAAATCGTCGAGATCGCCAAGGTGTAATCCGTGTCTCTCATCAGCAATCCGGCCTTCTCCGCATAGCCGCTCGCGTTAACCTTCGTCGCGTACAGGCGGAACGAGTCCTCGATCAAAATTTGATTAGGGCTCGGATTATCGATGATCTTGGCGTTGGATATGTGCGACTGTCCTTCGTTGATCCGAATCGTCCAATCGATTTTGTTATTGTTTTGCGTGCCGGTTTTCGATACATACGTACCGCCGTTCGGAACTTTGACATAAGCGTTCCATTTGGCAACCTCTGCCGTTCCGCTCATCAACTTGGCGGTGTTGTGAATTTCCGGCTCGATCAACGCGCCTTTCAGCGTCGTCTTAAACGTAATCCAATACGGCTTCTCGAGCGGATCGTCCTTGAAAACAACCGTCAGCATATGGCCGTTCGCTTCGGACGGGACGATCACTTCATAACGATCCGCGGGCAGCTCGCTGCCTTTGGCGACTCCGTTCCGCTTCCCGGTCAGCGTCATCTCGTAAACCCGTACCGAATCCGGCACATACGTCTGGCTTTGCCCCAGAACGTCGGTCACTTTGGCTCCTGCAATCGGGTCCAGATTGTAGTTCAGCTTGACGTTCCACGTGATCTCTTTGTTAACGGGATCGTACGTGCCGTCTTTGCTGCCGTTATTGTTCGTATAGTCGTCAGGGGTGAAAGTCGCTTCCCTGTTGATCGGTCCGAACGACTTGCCATTTTCGGTCCAGGTAACGGAAGCTCTATTGATCAAGCCTTTGGTTTTATCCGTTTTCCAGCCGAGGTTGAATTTCGTTTTGTATTCAACGGTTACCGTCTTATCGATCGTTTTGTTGAACTTGATCACAAATCCGCTGCGGGGGTCCGGAGATTCGACCGTGTAGTCGCTCTTCGGCAACTCGATCCCGCCGGCTTTCACGCTCAGCGAATCCGGAAGAAACTCCAATCCCCCGTTCGGAAACGTATCCGTCAGGACGACGTTGTCCATGCTGTACTTCGTGCCGTCCGGCTTGGTATCCTCATTCATGCTGAGGCGCCAGGTCGTCGTTTTGTCCTTGTAATCGGTATAATTCGTGCCCCGGTTCTCTTTGACTAAAACGCGGCTTTTCTGAACCGGAACCGTTACTCCAACGTTAGTTCCGTTCGATACGACTTTGTTCGTTACTTTTTCCGTCTCGGAAGTGAGACGGTCGACCGGTTTCGTCTGATACACGATCGTATACGCCGAATCGATATCGGACTTGAACTGCAGCTTGAACCCGTTCGCGGTCGGAGTTACCTGGTAAGCGGAAGCGGGTATCAGCTCCGTCGTCGCTTCCTTGTATACCTTCAACGATTCGGAGACCCATACATGATTAGCGGAGAACTGATCCTCGATGATTGCTTTATCCTGGGTAATCTTGCTCTCGCTGAAATTGTACTTGACGGTCCAGGTTACGATTCCGGTAGCAGCTTCCACCTTATACGACTTCTCCAAAAACTTGCCCCTCTGTACGGTAACTTCCGCCGTAGCCTTCACGTCGGCGATCCCTTCGCCGGACAACACGGCGGTATTGGGGAATTTCGTCTGGTCTCCCGTAATTCGCGTCGAGGCATGCACTTCATAAGCTTTGCTGATCGTCTCGTCGCGGAACAGCACCTTAAACGCGCCGGTTCCGTTCGTCTCGACCGTATATTCGCTGCTGTCCACCAGAGCGCCGGTCACGGCCGAGCCGTCGCCGTTCACTTGAAGATGGTACACCTTAACCGAATCGGCGATTAACTCGAGTCCGCCAGGAAGCGTATCGCTTACGACCGCCTTCTTCACTGTATCCAGCGACTTGTTAATTTGAATTTTCCAGTCGATCTGGTTTTTGCCGGCCGCTTGCCCCTGCTTATCGATCAGCTTGCCGCCTTTCGGCTTCAGATGAACGATGACCGTTTGCACGCCGCCTTTTACCGGAATCGCAATAATAACTTCCGTGCTTCCATTAATGACTTCTTTCTTAAATTCGGTGCGGATCTCCAGCTTGCCGCTCACATTGGAGTGAGACTCCACATAATCGTTAAACGTCATCACAACTTTGCCGTCCCGGCTCACTGTAAAATGCCCCACAGTCCCTTGTCCGGAGACGAGCGGTTCGTTGATATCCGTGAAAATTTCAAACTGTGACGGCAGGTCGAACGTAAATATACTGTCCTTCGTATAGCCGTGGCCGTTCGGAAGCTCCCACTCGTAAGCCAGATTTACGGCTGCCCCTACGTCCAGACTGCTGCCCGGATTGTAGACGGTGTCGATCACCGTACCGTTCTGATCGGTCAGGACGATTTTCGTCAAGATACTCCCGGCATTAACGACCGGAGGCGCATACACCGCGTTCGTCACTTGCCCGTACACGGAATTTTGAACGTTCCCTGAAGTACCGGCGCTCATCCAGGCGACCGTGCCTCCAAACATAGTTTGAAACAGCAGTAACCATGCAAGTACGAGTCCACTCATTCTTTTCTTTTTCATAAATTCCTTCGGTCTCCCTACACCCTGATTATGAATTTTGACTGTTCTGAACCTGCCTCTCGCGCGCAGGACGGCACGTCAGAACACGTGCCGACAAGGAGCCTTCGTGCCAACCACCTCCGCTTGTCTCGATTGGCGCACGATCCGGCCTAGGTTTCCTGCATTATAACGCTGCCGGCTATACAATTTCTGAACAAACTGGAAAAAGCCTTGGACATGTCGTCCAAAGCCGGTTTCCGATTGATTTTATTTTTTAATAATATTTGGCTGCCGCATACCGGGTAGCGTCCTTGGTCATCTCGAACGTTTTGCCGTTCTCTTTCCAGCCCGCGTCGACGGTCGTGTCTATGGTTGTCCATGCCCCGTCGTAATAAACTTCATTCCAAGCATGATACACATCAACGTAATCCGTCGTCCCCATTACCAGTTTGGCGGGAATATCGACGCTCCGCAGCATCGCGGCGAACAGCGCCGCATAGCCGTAACATATATCCTTTTCCAGCGCGACCGTACGGTCGATATCCGGTATATAATCTGCAGGCACATTGGCGGCCAGCGTTTCGTCGTAACGGATCGTACCGGTCACATATTCGTAAATCGCCCGAACTTTCTCCATATCGGTTGCCGCCGTTTTTGTCAATTCCTTCGCAATGGCTGCCGCCCGGCTTGTCTCGCTCCAGTTGACGTTTTGCACCGGATTCAAGTAGACGTTCGCGTCATTGTCCATATCCAGCGTGACTGCGGCTTCCCGCACCACTTTATATTTGCTGCCGCTCACTTGCTCCAGCAGGGTGACCGTATAGTCGCCGTTGCCCATTTGCAGCGGGAACGTCTCTTCCCATTTGCCCGGAGTGAGCAGGTAGGTGTACTTGTCTGGTCCTTTCGTTACCATAACTTTCGTCTTGACGTCATCTCTGACGTCGTATCGAACCCCGATCGTCCCTCTGTCCACATGGTCCAGGTTTAGCCAATCCTCGGCAGTCGCGGCAAACGCGGCCGGCGCAGGGATCAAAAACGCGATCAACATCGTGATGGCAAGCAACAGGTTACGCATGTTGCAAACTCCTTTCGGCGGCCAGGCTGCCATTTGACGGTGTCAAGAAGGCCCTATAGCTTTGCGTCCTTGCCTTTCGGCAAGTTTGCTATTATCGTATTTGAGTTTGATAGACTGGGAACGGGAGGTTGTCTGGCAAAAAAAGCACAAAAAAAAGCGTAATCGTTCGGTAACTGGCTGCCATCTGACCGCGCGGGGTCAGGAAGGCCCTGTAGCTTTGCGTCCTTGCCTTTCGACAAGTTTGCCGTTATCGTGAAAAGCTTTCTTCCTGCTCCTATCATACCAAAATTATCAATTCCTATCAACCATAATTTGCTATTCGGTTCATAGGTCCGTCTGTGGGCGCAAACGGGTTCGGAAGGATCATCGCAAGCCGGGACAAGCTACGTTTTTTGGGATCACACCGCTGTTTCATCTGCCTCAAAACGTGTCCGTTCCAGGCCCGCGTTCGTGCCGTTGTACTACTCAACCGGCGACTTCCACACCCGACCCGCCCATTCAAAAATCGAATCCAGCACCTGCTCGTCCTCTTCCCGTGGGAATACGTGCCCCCGCCCCTGGTAGACGTGCAGCGCATACGGCTTGCCTGCCGCTTCCAAGGCCACCGCCAACCGGTGCGCGTGCTCCACGCCGACATGCTCGTCCTCCGAACCGTGAACGATCAAGACCGGCGACTTGATGCTGTCCGCCCAGCATACCGGCGACCGCTGCCTGTACGCCTCTTCGTCTTTGCGGGGGTGCCCCACGACCCTTTTCAGCATACGCCTCAAATCCACCCGCTCCTCATACGTAAGCAGCAGGTCGCTGACGCCTCCCCAGACGACGACGGGGCCGACGCCTTCACACTCTTTGGCCGCCAGCAGCGCCATCATCGCCCCCCGGGAGAAACCAATCAACAAAACGGGCAAGTCGTTCCGCGTTTGCGGCAGATCTCTTAAGAGACGTATGGCGTTATACAAATCGAACCGGTCTTCTCCCGCGAAGTCTTCACGCCCCTCTCCCCCGTCGTTTCCTCTATAGAAAGGAGCAAATACGGAATATCCGCGCCGGGCCAGCGTCACGATCCGGGCAATGCGCACCATCCCCACGCTGCGGATGCCTCCCCTGCAGTAGACGAGCGGGGGCAGGGCCTCACGGGACTCCGGTGCGGCCCAGTATCCTTTTACTTTCAAACCTTGACTTACGTATGTAATCTTCCACAATTGAACGCCCGGTTCGGGGTCGGCCAGCCTTTCCCGCTCCAGCACGGTCCCATCCGGCACCTCTCTCGACTCCATCGCCGCAACCTCTTCCGGTGTGTATGATGCTCCCCATCATACCGAAACAAACCGGCCATTTCAAATTCGCAGCCCGTATACGCAAAGCCAAGTTCGGCTTTGACAGCTTTTGGAGGTTTCGGTAGACTGAAGTAAAACGAGCCGAAGGAAGGGCTGTTCCTCTTATGAATCCCGTATTTGATCAAGAATTTGAAGCGCTTGTCGAGAAATTTGCCGAGTTGCTGACCGGCAGCTCCAATCCGGAAACTGTAGAGAAGGTTAGAAAATGGGCTGTTTACAATCATATCCATAAATCGATGCCTGCACTGACCAACCATTGGAACCAGAACCATCCCGAAGCGAAGCGGGAAGTGCGCCTGCTGTTCGAGGAGATCCGCAGCTTGAACGAAGCATTGAGAGCCCAGCGCAGTGCCGACACCGCCACTCCTCCTCCCGCCGGAGAATAATCCGGTTAAGAAAAGCATCTATTTGAAGCCATGACGTGCCGCCGATGAATAGGATCTAAACACGGCTCAAAACCTGCTCCGCAATGTATGCCTTTTGTGTGTGCAGCAGTTTTTCGGCGAGCCGAGAGTGCTCGGTATCGCTGGGAACCGTATGCGTGCTGGTTCTGTAAAAGGATAAGGGTCTTTTGCTCTATTTCCAGTCTATTCGAAAAACAGTGGCGAATAGAGGCGGTTTGTATCTCTTATTTTAACCAAATGGACGGGTCAGCACCATTTTCGCGGATTATAACAGCTTCAAACCGCTCCTATTTCCTCATGCAAGCTGGTTTCGGGCAGATTAAGGGGTACAAACGAGGCTGTCGATTCATTGTGTAGAAGTGTTAGCAGGCCGTTCCAAGTGAAAAGTTACCTTCTTCTGCTCAGACAGGTTGTCCGGAATCCCTTGATTGAATAAGGATTGTAAGGTAGGGGATTCCAGACAAAACTCGCCAGAAGGTCATCTTTTCCCTTTCCACTTGGTTGTCCACATTGAATCGACAGCCTCACAAACCGCTCTTATGCGCCCCCATCCTTCCCATGAGCGGGGGTTACCCATAGGCTGTCCCAGAAGTCCGCATGACATGGGAACACCTCAAATCCCAAACGAAAGGACCTCCAATTCCACAGTAGAAGTGGAGGCGAGGTCCTTTTTTCTCAAGGGCAACCGGTCCGAAGCGGGACTATAAAAATCGCATAATGACTCTCCGCCAGCTCCCTGTCCCTTCTTTTCTTTGGCGTACTCCCATACAGCAGCTAATGAGCAGAAAGAAACGGACATTTCCCGCTCAGCGCCGCCCCAGGGTTGAACTTTCCTTCATCCGAGCATACTGGGAAGTATTCAAACTTCGGACGAGGAGAGTGACGAATCATGCGAGAGAAAGAAGGCAATCTGCTGCTAGGCTTGTTATGGGGGACGCTATTCAGTATTCCGCTGTGGCTGTCGCTGATCGGGTGGGTCCAGTTTCTTACTTCAGATTAAGAAAGCGGCGGCTGACCCGCTCGAACGTACGGGGGAACAAATGAAACAGCTTGGCGCCAAAGCCCGCGATTCCCGGCAAATCGACCTCCGCTCGACTGCGTTCCACCGCTTTGGCGATCGCTTCCGCTACGCGGCGCGGCGGCAGCATCAGCTTCTTCACGTTAGCCACATAACCGCCGGACGGGTCGGCCAAATCGAAAAACGGGGTGTCCACCGGTCCCGGGTTGATCGCCGTCACCGTAACGCCCGTGCCGGCCAACTCCTGCCGCAAGCTGTTCGTTAGCCCGAGCACGGCATGTTTCGACGCGGCATAGCCGGTCGATTTGGCCGTTCCGATCTTGCCGGCAATCGAAGCGACATTAACAATATGGCCGGAGCCCGAGGAGAGCATATAAGGAAGCACAGCCTTCGTACAGCGGACGATGCCCATATAATTAACGTTCATCATATGTTCGAAATCGGCGAGCGGAGCCTGCTCGAACCGTTCGAACCGCCCGAAGCCGGCATTATTGATCAGTACATCTACGCGGCCGTGCCTTTCGAATACGGTACGGAATACGGTTTGCACCGAGTCGGGCGAAGAGACATCCAGCTCGTACGTCTCGCAGTTCTCCCCGATTCTCGCCGCCAGCTCGTCCAGTTTCGTACGGCTTCGCGCCATCAGGAGCGGCACCGCGCCGCGGCTTGCGACGAGTTCGGCCGTTAACGCCCCGATCCCGCTTGAGGCGCCCGTTATGGCGACCACTTTCCCTTTCCAATCATACATTCGATTCTATACCTCCGTGCCTTTTTCCTAATATTATACACTAAATCAAAGGCATAATAAGCGGAGGCCCTGCATGTTTTCCTTACTAATTCCCGGAACTCGCCTGCACAGCTTTTATTGAATTCCCAGCAGCTCCTGCCCTTTTTCCTGCAAAACCTTCAGCGCCTCGTCAATCGTCTTGCGCCCTTCATAAGCGGCCGCAATCTCCTGCTTGGCAAGCGCCTCGAATGAAAAATAAAAAGTTTGCGGCACTTTCCCCGATCCTCTGGAAACGTTCGGATCAAGCTTCAACGCGTGGAACACATTCAAATTCCGGCCCTCTTCATCTATCAAATACGCCGTCCGGCTCGTCAGCTTGCCGCCTGCCGCAGCTTTCGCCATGGCACGGGCAAACGAATCGCCATTCATATAACGGACGAACGTCCAAGCGGCTTCGACTTGAGCGGAGCCGGAGTTGATTGCGGTAATATCCTGCAGCCATAACGCGTTTCCGGTATCGGGTCGCTTCGCATCGACAGGCACCGTAACGAGATCCCAGAGCGGCATCCGGTCTTTCAGAACGACGGCAGCCCTTCTCAGTTCCTGGACAAAATCACTGCCGCCAATCGTCATCGCGGCTTTCCCTCCCAGGAAAGGGTTTTGCTCCAGAACCTGCTGACTCCCCATCCCCGGCGTAAACGACTGCGTTCCCACAGGCTGATAGATGGCCCCTGATCGGATCGCCTCAAAGGCCAGCTGGAACGTCCGCTTCCATTCGCTCGTATCGAGGGTCATCTTCATCGTCTCGGAGTCGAGGTAGGACAACCCTTGTCCATATCCGATCGCCAGGCCCGAAGGATAGGGGTGCACCTCATACGGGTTCAGCATCAATCCGGCGACCCGCTGCTCCGGCGACCCGCTTCCGGAAGGGAATCGGCGGGCTAGCTGCAGCACTTCTTCCCAGCTCATCTTGTCGGTCGGATAAGGAATGCCCATTTGATCAAACAAGCTTTTATTGTAGTAGAGCGCCTGACTGGAGAAACTCGGAGCAAGCCCATACAACTTCCCTCCGCCAATCGTCCGGACCGCATCGGTGATGGACGGCGCCATGTTTTGCAGATCGAACTTATCCTTCTTGATCAACGGCTCGAGGTCGTAGAGACGTCCGTCTCTTGCATAGGTTTCATAGCGGCCTTCATCCAGGATTAGCACATCGGGTTTTTGCTCCTCGATCCACTTCTCCATATCTTCCATCCGGATTCCAACGGTAGGTACGACCTTCACTTCGATATGCGGGTACTGCACGGCGAATAAAGCACCGTAATTCGAATAGTAGGAGGCTTCGTCGTAATATAAAATTTTGATCGAAGCTTGCTTGGGATCTTCGGTTTCTCCGCCCGCTTCGCATCCGATCATGCCGGGTATGAGCAAGAAAGCCGATAATGATAATAACATCAGACGCTTCATGTTCCAACTACGCTCCAATCCACTCCTAATGATTTCCCGTCTGCTTTCGGCCGATATAGGCTTCCGCAACGGTCTCCAACTTTTTCTTGGGTACGTTTCCCGTTAAACTTAGCCAGATCGTATCCTTCTCGTCGGTCACGATATACAGGCTGTAACTGGCGAAGTTATTGTCGCTGTGGTATACGCTCATGATCCGGTCGCTTACTCTCACCACTTCCCAGTCATCAGGGTAATGCATCAGCACACCGCCATCGGTCTCCCTTTTCGAATCGAAGATTTGCCGGACGACAAGCCAAGTCTCCCCCTGCTCGTAGAAATCGTAAAAACCCTCCATGTACAGCTCGTCCTTGGTCGCCGGCTTCTTGAGCGGAGTCGCGGCTACTCCGAACGTCCGGGAAGGCTTCATATCGAGGTTCGCCGGCCGCATAAGAGGGAACAGCGATTCCTTCTGCGCCTCCTCCAATGTCAGCGTCCGGTACTCCGCCCGGCGGGCTGCCAACTGGTTCTCGATTCTTTCCGTATAGGGCGGATACACATCCGGTGACGGATTCGTTTGCGGCTCCGGCTTGTAGGTGGTAATATCCATGCCGTTCCAATGAAACAGATAACGGGGCGTCCCTTGAGCCGAAATCGCGGTAATTACCAACAGCAGCATCGCAGCCGCCCATACCCGGATGCGGAGCGATTTCCGGACCGGCGTCCTTTTCGCGCACTCATAGGCGCGTATCCTTTCCATAACTTGGGGAGCCGCCGTTTCCGTTTCCCGTACCGGAATCTCCTTCATCGTCCGGACCAGCTTATCGTAATTCGAGTCGTCGTTCATCGCACATCTCCTCCTCCTGCATTTTTTTTGCCCGAAGCTTCCGTTTCAGCCGTTCGAACCGTTTGCGCAGCGTCGGCGCGCTTTCCCCCATCATTTGCGCGATCTCGTCAAACGAACATTCTTCGACGACCCGCAAAAAAAGCAGCTTTTTCTCCGGAAGCGACAAGTCTTTGAACCAAAAGGCCATCTCGGTCCCCATCTGTTCCGAGTATGCTTGCTCCGCGCTTTCGGTCCGGCCGTCCGAGCGGAACAGCGGCAGCAGCCGAAGCCACTTCCATCGCCGCTTCAGCACGTTGTGGCAATGATTTTCCGCAATTTTATAGAGCCAAGCCTTAAATGTCTGACGTTCGTCGTACCCCCCCAGGTGCCGGTACGCTTTGAAGAAGACGTCTTGGGCCGCATCCTCCGCCTCCTGCCGATTCCCCAGCATGAAGAAACAAAACCGGTATATGTTTTTCTCGTACATCCGAATGACTGGTTCGAACGAATCGACATTTCCCCTGCGAACATCTTCCAAAAGCTCATTGATTTCCACTGTCTCTCCCTCCCTCCTGCACATGCCTGTTTTTGAGATTCTTGATCTGATCCAGAAAGACATCTATTAATTGTTTGATCCGGAAGACGCCGACAACAAGCTGAGCAGCGCCTAACATGAGAAAAGGCAGCATCGAGTATATATAGCGGGGTTCGGGTATGAACAGCGTATGGACCGAGTAAAACACCGCTAGACATACGAACAAATACATTGCAGCCCGGTTTTTAAACAAGCTCATCACTGGCAGCATCACCCAGCCGATATAAATGATTGCAAAGTGAAGCTTGTCCAATAAAACATAGTACCAGTTCGCTACATGAAACGGATAGGGTCCGACCCAGTGGCGGAAAAAGAAATATTTCCATTTGCCTAACGTAAACCAGTGAATCCATTCCCCCGGCTCCTCCTTCAATCCTCGCCGGATCCGCCTCACCCCCTCGCCGAACTGGTCATTCTTATCGATTGTTGCCCAATCGATCGTACCGCGCATATAAGGGTCCGTACCGCCAAGAAACGGATTGCCCGCCTCCCCTTTCGCTATTGGAATAAACTGGTGGAACGTGATCAGATTGCGAATCCACCAGGGCATCATTACGAGAACAAACGCCCCAAAGCCAGCCGCAATAAATGGAATGTAAGCTTTCCGGTTGGTCATCCAGAGAAACACGTAAGGCACAACCGCAACCGGCAGCACATTCGGCCGAATCAGCGTGGCGATCCCGAGCAGCACCCCCATTGCGATGTGATCCCGCAGACGGTTATCCTGCATGATACGGACTTGTGTGTATATGAGCGCCATAAACACGGACAGAAACGGCACTTCCGTCAAAATAAGCGACGTTGACCAGACAAACATCGGATGGACGGCGGCGAACATGGCGGCGATTACGCCTGTAACGGGTCGAAACAACCGGACCCCGATTTTGTAAATGAACCAGACGGCGACAAGCGCCAGAAAACATTGGAACACCCGATAAATCTGGAGAGTTGGCTCCAGTGGGGAATATCCGAACATCCAGTAAAAAGCTGTCAGCAAGATCGGGAAACCCGGCGTTACGAGCGTATTAGGCTCCGTATCCAGATAGGCGTAGACGCCCTTCTCCAGCAGTTGAATCGCCGTCTTCGTGTAATTAAGCTGATCGTATTCGATCGGCACATGCTCGAACTTAAGCACATAATCCAGCCGAAGGATCAGAGCGAGCGCCAGAACGGCCATCATGGCGTACGTATGCCATTTGCAGCGGGCCAGCATCTGCTTACCTCCTCCGGTTACTACGGTTTGGCGACGAGGACGGCACCGCCGATAATCAACAGCATGCCGAGCCACTGCCAAGTCGAGATCGTTTCTTTGAAAAAGATCATACCGGCGATAGCTCCCATCACATAAGCGAGCGATTGAAGCGGATAAACCCGGCTCAGATCGTACCTGCTTAATGCGTAAAACCAGACGATCGTTGCGACGGCGAACAGAACGCATCCAAGCAGCATGGGTGGCTGTACAAGCACATGCACAATATCCGGAGCCGAGCGAAACGGATGCCGGTTAAGCGCGACTTTCCAGAATAGCTGGCCCGATACCAGCAGAAGCACGTTAACCAGAACGATCAGCAGAATACCCATTTCGTCCCTCCTCCTTCTTGGCCGTCTCCACTTGCAGCAGCGCGATTTCCTGGCTTAACCGGGTTACATGCCGACGAAGCTTGGTCAAGACAACACTCGTATGCATGATAAACAGAAGCGAAAACAGCATGCCACCCAAAAACATGAAGGATGGGGCATAAAAGATGCCGGCGGCTTCCGAAACCATGTCGAGCAACTTCGGGAATGTGCCGAAAGCGAGCATAACCGCCCCGAGGCAGAGCCATAAAATCGCATATCGTTCCAATACGAGCCGCCTTCGGATTAATTCAATCGTTACCCCGATGAACGCGGTGCAGAAAATAACTGAAAATACATAAAAGTACATAAGCTCAACCTACATTCCGTATTCGGGTCATAAGGACGGCCAGAGGAACTTTGATCATATAGTAAACCGATCTGAACGGCGTAATGGACGATCGTCCGCTCATCCGGTAGTTCATACGGACCGCCGTCTCCCGCACTCTAAAGCCCATCCGCTCCAGGATTACAATCGCTTCGGCTTCCGGATAATCGTCCGGATAATCGTCTGCGAATACCCGGATGACGCTCCGGTTTACTGCCCGGAAGCCCGATGTCGGATCAGTAAACCGTCTGCCCGAGGTCCAGCGAATGATCGACGATAGGATTCGGATGCCCAGCATTCGGAACAACGTCTGCCGATAATCCGTATTCCGGGCGAAGCGGGATCCAATGCAGCAATCGGCCTCTCCCTTCTCCATGCACGCGATAAGCTTGTACAGTTGGGCCGGGTCGTGCTGTCCGTCCGCATCCACTTGAATGACGATATCGTAGCCGCTGCGCCATGCAAACAAATAGCCCGTCTGGACCGCTCCTCCGATTCCGAGATTAAAAGGCAGATCGATCACTAGCGCTTCCCCCGTCTGCCTGGCTGCCATGCTTGTACCGTCCGTAGAACCGTCATTAACGACGACGATCTTGATGTCGGGATGCAAGCGTTTAACCGAATGGATGACGGTCCGGATGTTCTGTTCTTCGTTATGAGCCGGTATTACGACCAGTTTCCTCATGGTGCTGCCACTCTCCCTCACTTTCAGGCAACCCGTCATCCGATGTCGGAGCGGCTTGCCCGATCTTACAATCTATCTAAACAATCGAAGAGACGAGAATGTGACCTGCCGACGAAAAAAAATGAATAAGAAAAACCGTCCGGTTCAGGCGTTCCGGACGGTCCTTTGACGTGCAAACCCAAAACGTTTGTACGTCGGAAGGGAATAGGTACCTTCGCTCGCTCCAGCCGCTCGCCCATAGTAGTGTTGTCTTCATGCGGTGGTATGGCTAACGAACCCAGCACTTGTTATCAGAGCCGAATGCGGACGTTTGAATGTGTGACGAACTCATGTATGTTTATTCCCGCAAATCGGATCGTTTTTTACCACTTTAGGTTCGATAACGTTCCCCGGATTCGTTAAGTCTGGAATAACGTCGTTTTTCAGCCATAAGTACGATACGATTCGTTAGTCATCGAACCTGAATATACGTTCTCTAATCTGACGCCAAGTAAGGAACCCCCTTCACTTTAGCACAGTAAAGAATTTAAACTTTCTCGAAGATTAAGAAAAGCTGCTCTGTAACGATAAAAAAAAGGATGCCAACTCGCGGCACCCTCCATTACTTATGTATACCTATAAGTCCGTTAAGAAATAAACACCTTGATATCCAACTGCCCGATCTGATCCATCATGAGCGGAATCGTCAACGCCTTGGTCGGCGTAAAATCAAGACCGGCCTCGGTAATCAGCTTCGGCGGAGTAATATCGACGCGCACTCCCTGGTTGTACAAAATCGTGCTTGCGTTGCCGCTGATCATATTGCCGAGTTCGGAAATCGCGCTTTGCGACATCTCGTCCATCTGCGTGACCAGATAACCGCCCATCATCGCCGATACGAGCTTCAAGGCGACTTCCTCGTGCAGGCCGAATACGATATCGCCTTCCATCTGCCCGCTCATGCCGATTTGGATCCAAATATGGTTCTCAACGAATTTGACATCCTTAATCCCGAGTTGTCCGGTCGTCGGACGCACGTTAATCAGTTGCTCCAACACGATTCTCGCTGATTCCAAAAACGGATTAATATACTCGGCCTTCATTACACGGAGTCCCCTTTTCGACAAAATTCTCGGATTTTCTCATCCGCCGGCTGCGCTTACAAAACCGTCCCAACGAACGGCGGCTCGTCCCGGAAACAACCTAAAAGGACTTTTTCCCCATTATACTCCAGTTTTTCGGGCCTGTATATAGCTGGAGACAGATCGCTCAAATCCCAAGTCCAGCAAAGGTTTTTGTAGAAAAAACTCGAAAAGTGGCATCCTTCCATTTCGCCGGCAAACCCTAAAATTCCTTAGCCGCTCATTTGTAAAACAAATGGATACTTCGTCCTAAAGGCTTACGTCCGGAGTACCGGTGCGTCGCAGCGAACACTATGACGATAGTCGCAAACGAAAATAGCGTACGGGTTACCCCGATGACGCTTATGCCCGCCAGTAAAATAACCGCGTCGAGGATGAAAATGAATAAAGCCGCGGGTACTCCGGTACGGTCCGATGCGATTTGCCCCAGCAGATCGGTTCCTCCCGAATTCGTCCGGTACGCCAGCATCGTCCCGACCCCCGCTCCGATCAGCCACCCTCCGAGGACGGCGTGCACCGGCATGCCCAGCCGAAACCAGTTGCTCGCCGGCGAGAACAAATCGATAAAAAACGAGGACACCAGCAGCCCGTGCACACTGCTCATAAATAAAGCACGATCATAAAAAAACACGCCGACAAATACAGGCGCGCTAACAAGAAGAACGGTCATGCCGGGAAGCAGGCCAAAATGGTAGTTCAAAAGAAGCCCGATCCCGATCATCCCCCCGTCGATGAGCCGATACGGTGCCAAAAAGGCATTCACTCCAAACGCCAAAGCGGCGCTGCCAATCAGAACGGCGGCGATTCTAAGCAGCGGCTGCACGCGTGTTCCTCCTTCCTACATCCTGAACATCCTGTCCTCCTCTAATGTATGGGGTTAAGAATTAATTAAGAACTGGGGGCGATCTTTCTTAAGAAATGGGATTTATAATGAGCTTCATGACGGAATTCAGCGTTTTCCGCCAGTTGTGGTATTCTTGTATCGCAAGGACCGGGCCAGCTTTTCGGACTGCTTAAGGAACAAGCCCGTCTGAGGCCGTATACAAGCGCGCCGCGCGCGACGATATGGAATGGGAGTCGATTGGTTATGGCGCAAGAGACGATACTGCTCGTGGACGACGAGCAAGAGATATTGGACCTGCTCGAAATTTATTTGAAAAACGAAGGCTTCGTGCTGGTAAGGGCATCCAACGGGGAAGAAGCGCTGGAGGTGCTGAAGCAGAAGGAAGTCGATCTGATCATCCTGGATATCATGATGCCTCGGATGGACGGCATTCAAGCCTGCATGAAGATCCGCGAAGAGAAACATATGCCGATCATCATGCTGTCCGCCAAAAGCCAGGACATGGACAAAATCATGGGTCTGAGCACCGGGGCCGACGATTATATGACGAAGCCGTTCAACCCGCTGGAGCTCGTAGCCCGGGTCAAATCCCAGCTCCGCCGCTACAAACGGCTTAATGTCGCCGTCCCGAGGCTGGAGGAGGAGATCGAGATCGACGATCTGATCATCAATACGGCTACGCACGAAGTGAAGGTGGAAGGCCGCGAGGTGAAGCTGACTCCCCGCGAATTCGCCATCCTCGAGCTGCTCGCCCGCAACCGCGGCATCGTGTTCAGCATCCAGAAAATTTACGAGTCGGTCTGGAACGAGATGTTCTACGAATCCGACAATACCGTCATGGTGCATATCCGTAAAATACGGGAGAAGCTGGAGGCGACGCCGCGCCAGCCGAAGTATATCAAGACGGTATGGGGGGTCGGCTACAAAATTGAAAAATAGGTCGCTATTTAATCCCATACACTGGTTTTCGGTACTGCTCGGCTTTGTCCGCGACATCTACCTGTTCGTCCGGCGGCACTTTGAATCCAGCATCCGGCTGCAGCTTATTCTAACCTTCGTTTTCTGCCTGCTGGCCGCCCTGCTCGTACGCAGCCTGACCGTGCCGCTGTTCGCCAACGCCAACCAGTACCCGGTAATCGACTATACGAACGGCGTTCATGAGATTGACAACCGGGCGCGGTCGATTCTGGACCGGATCGGCCACGAATACGAGGAGGCCCGGCAAGCAGCCAGCCGCAGTGCCGGTTCTTCTGCCGTCCCCCCGGCGGCTGCTCCCGAGAAGAAGGTTACCGCCATCATTAACGATTACAGCCAGTCCTACCCGAACTTGAAAATACTCGTACTCGACCTGGACGGTCTCGTCCTGTTCAAATCGCCGAGCGCTACCGAAAACCGGGTCGATCTGCACGGGATTATCCGTAATGCGATGGATGTCCGAATCAATGACCGGCGGTACCAGAATCAGGAATACTCCAGCTTTTATCCGATCGATCTGAATGAAAGAAAAGCGTATCTGGTCGTCTCCGGGATGCCCTCCCCCAATATCGTCTATATGAAGGGCGGAAGCAGCCCGATGCCGAACTTGCTGGCAGTTGTCGTGTTTATCTTCCTGTTTTTCTGGATCACGAAGCATAAAATGAAATATATCGAGGAGCTGGCAAGGGGATTGCGCGAAATCTCGAAAGGCAACCTGAATTACCGGGTCGCAGCGCGAAGCAGGGACGAGCTCGGATCGCTGGCGACAAGCATCAACCTGATGACGGCCGAGCTTCAGCTGACTCTCGAGGAGGAACGGAGAGCGGAGCAAACCAAAACCGAGCTGATCACGAACGTCTCGCATGACCTGCGAACGCCTTTAACGCTCATTATGGGGTATCTGCGGCTGTTAAAGGACAAAAATTACGAATCCGATGCGCAAGCGGACACGTACCTTAACATCGCTTACAGCAAATCGGAAAAGCTGAAAAGCCTGATCGACGACCTGTTCGAATATACGAAGCTGTCCAGCAAGGGCGATACGCTGAAGCTGGATGCCGTCTACATGAACGAACTGCTGGAGCAGTTGCTGGAGGAGATGGTCAGCTACGCCGAGGACAACGAGCTCAATCTGGTGCGCGCCTTCCCTCCGGAGAAGCTGAAGGTGAACGTAGACGCCGATAAGATGATCCGGGTGTTCGATAATTTGCTCACGAACGCGGTCAAGTACAGCCGAAAGCCTGGCACAGTCAAAGTGCTGCTGTTCCGCGAGGCGGATCACGTTCTGGTGCGGATCAGCAACAACGGGACGCCGCTCCCCCAGGAAGATTTGGATCGTCTGTTCGACCGGTTCTACCGCGTCGACGCTTCGCGGTCGTCGGAGACGGGCGGCTCCGGACTAGGACTGGCTATCGCCAAAAGCATTATCGATTATCACGGTGGCGACATCTGGGCCGAGAGCGAAGGCGACGAGATCCGTTTCTGGGTCAAGCTGAAGCTGGCCGGTTAACTCCGGACGTCGGTAGAAAATGCAGCAATGTTATATCGTCCGGTTATGACGGAAGCTTCAAAGCGGCGGCTCCCCTGCGGGGAGCCGCTGTTTATTTTGTTTCCTGCTTATTGCGGGCGCCGCCGCGGAAATGTTTTCAAGCGGGACTTTTCCTGCCGCCATGTAAAAGGTACAATGGAAAGGACGAAAATTACGGCATTCATCATTATCGGTCCCCGTCGAACAGGAGGAAATTGAAGATGGCAGTACGGAAAATCGAGCATGTCGGCATTATGGTATCCAGTATGGAGAAATCGATCGCATTTTACAGAGATATCGTCGGCTTCGAGCTGCTGGGCACGCTGGATCACGGCAACGGCACGGTGAAGCTGGCTTTTCTGGCAACCCCGGGAGCTAAGGAAACGGAGCTGGAGCTGGTCGAAGGTTACAACGGGAACTTACCGGCCGAAGGCAAGGTGCACCATATCGCCTTTACCGTCGACGATCTAGAGGCGGAGATCAGCCGGATCGAGAAGCTCGGCGTTACCTTTATCGACCCGGACATTACGACGCTTCCGAACGGAGCGCGCTACCGGTTTTTCTACGGTCCGGACGGCGAATGGCTTGAGCTATTTCAGCCGGCGACCTAACGGATCACGATAACGGGAAAGGAAGGTGAGTCGTGAACATTAACCAGTTGGAGACGCTGGTCGCCATATCCAAGACGATGAGCTTCCGGAAAGCGGGCGAGCTGCTGAATTTGACGCAGCCGGCCGTATCGGCGCAGATCAAAAGTCTGGAAGAGGAATTCCGGACGGTTCTGGTCGATCGCAATCAGCCGGTGACGCTCACGGACAGCGGCCTCATCTTTCTCGAACATGCGGAGCGCATCCTGCAGACGGTCGGCGATCTGAGGCAGCGGCTTGAAGATTTGAACCATACGCCGCAAGGCCATATACATCTGGGTACGACCACATCGTTAGCTATGCAAATATTGCCCAGGGTGCTTTCGTACTTTCAGAACCAGTATCCGCTTATTAAAACGACGATCCACTCGATGACCTCCTCGCAAATTATGACCAGCGTCGAGAACGGAACGATCGATATCGGTATCGGGTATTTGTTCGACAAACCGTCATCTCTGGAAACGTCGGTGCTTTATTACGATACGTTCGAACTTGTCGTATCCCCGAGCCATCCGTTGTCGAAGCTCTCCCATACGACGGTGGATGCGCTGAAAGACATTCCGTTTATTATGCTTTCGCCGGAGACGGCGGGCAGGCGGTTTGTCGATCACGTATTCCAGATGTACAAGATCGAGCCCCCTATCGTGATGGAACTGTCAAGCAGCGAGGAAGTGAAACGGATGGTGGAGCTGAACCTCGGCGCCGCTATCATCTCGAAGCTGTCGATCGCCAACGAGCTGCGGCTCGGTACGCTCAAGATGATCCAGGTGAACGAGCTTGAGCTGACCCATCCGATCGCTGTCATGACGAAGGCGGGCAAATATAAAAACTCCGCGATGCACCAGTTTTTGCTGGATTTGAAAGGAATGCCGGAGACGAACTTCGTCGGCTCGGAATAGACAGGTCGCGCCGGAGTGAACGGCAGCTAGTTTGGACACAATGAGACGGAACGTTTCAGCTAATGTTTACGATGCCAGCTTTGCTTACGCAAAGCTTTCAGGAGGACGCTATCATGAAATTCGACCTGCATACCCACCACGACCGATGCGGACATGCGGAAGGCGTCATCCGCAGCTATATCGAGGCGGCGATTGCCGAAGGGCTGCAAGTCATCGGCATCTCCGACCACTCTCCCTACTTCGCGGAGGAAGAGGAGCAGCCATGGCCCGGTATCGCGATGGCGAAGAGCGAATTCGCCCGATATGTAACTGAAGTGCTGACGCTAAAGGAAGAATACCGGGATCGGATCGAGGTGCTGCTTGGCGTGGAATCGGACTTTTTCCCCGAGCATGCGAACGTCTACCGGCGCATCTACGAGCGGTATCCGTTCGACTACATCATCGGCTCCGTGCACCGCTCCGACGGGGTCAGCATCTTCAACAAGAAACGGTGGGAAGGTCTCGCCAAAGCCGAGAAAGTCCGGCAAAAGGAGCTGTATTACGATCTGATCCGCCAATCCGCCGAAAGCGGAATGTTTCAAATTCTCGGCCATATCGACGCGATGAAAGGATATTATCCGGAGTTTTCGGCAATCCAAACCGAAGCCGTCGAGAATACGCTGCGCATCATCGGTGAGAACGGCCTTGCCATCGAGATCAATACGTCCGGCAAGACGAAACATTGCGGCGGCTGGTACCCGTCCGACGAAATTTTGGAGCGCGCCCTTTATAACGGCGTCTCGGTGACCTTCGGCTCCGACGCTCATATTCCGAGCCGGGTCGGCGACGAGTTCGAGCTAGTAAAACAGCGCCTGAAAGAGATCGGCTTCAAGGAATGGGTGTACTTCCGGCAAAAAGCCCCGGTTGCCGTTAAGCTGTAACCGATAATTTATCGGCCCGGGTTAAACTCCCGGCGAGAGTGGTCCGGGCGCACGAAACTGCGATCCAGGGACACTTTTCTCTTTGTTCTATGTTTTTGTTACACAAATGAAATATTTCTGTCACGTTCTCATCATGTAGACGGGTTATAATAAGTAGCAAGACCCCCTTTTTAATATAAACCTTTTGGTAAGGCCCCTGTCCCGTTGACAAGGGGTCCTTTTTTTTGCGATTCGGCCATTGCTCGCAAGATCTGATATGGATGATATAATTAGTTTCTGAACATAGGCTTTATCCCAAAATAAGAGTCTCCCCTACCCTACATAAGAAATGAGTGAAACCATGAGATTAGCCGTCTTATCCGACGTCCATGGCAATGCGGTTGCCTTCCAGGCGGTTAACGGCGGCAGCGTCGGAATCCCGTTCGACCGCGACAACAGAGCAAGCTACGCCGTAATCGACCTGTCGGGAAACGATATTGCCGTTCAACTGCGGAGGGTTTCGTATGACATCGACAGGGCCGTCTCCATCGCCAAAGAGCTCTCGATGCCCGATCTCGACTTGTTCGAATACGGTTTGCGCCATGCCTTATACCCTTACTATGAAGGCGCCGTTCCCGGCTCGTCTCCGAGCGACTCCCCGGGCGTGCCGCAGCCTGCGATGCCGGCAGCTCCCTGACCGGTCCCTTCGTCCGGCAAGCGTTGGCTGGAAGCTTTCCCCGCAGCATATCCGCCATTTTGCGGACCCGTTGCCGGGGAAAGCTTTTTTTCGTACAATAAGGCTGTAAACCAGCAATCGTCGCTAACGTCGGCAAGGAGTGCATGGAGTGAAAAAAACGATTTGGATTGGAACGCTGGTTGTGCTGGTGGCGGCACTCTCCTATCTGGGATACCGGTACAAGACGGGCGGCAAAGCCGATCTCGTGATTATCGGAACCGAGCTGGAAGGCATGTATATGGCCAAGCGGGCTCACGAGCTTGGGCTGCGCGTCACGATCCTGGAACCGACCGCAGGAGTCGGAGGACAATTGCTCCAAGGGGAAATGTTATACTTGGACGAAACGTTTGACGATAAAGGCAATTCGATCGTGCAAGGCTCGATCAAGCAGCTGTTTCAAGATTATTACGCCGGGAATATCCGGAAAAAGGCCGACTTCGAGGCGTACTTCAACGGGCTGATCCGCGGGATTCCGCTCACCAAGGACGCCGTGTTACGCGAAGCCCGCACCGAGAACGGAACGGTCAAGGCGCTTAAGTACGTTACGTCCGGCGGCCGCGAGAAGACGGTAGAGGCCGATTATTTCGTCGATAATACGGACAACGGAGCGCTCGTCGACCTGCTCGGCACGCAGCGGCTGCCGGGGCTGGAAGCTTTGTACCAGAGCCCCCAGAAGGAATATATGAGCGCCACGTACATGATGAAATTCAAGGGCGTCGACTGGGAGAAATTTTACAGCCAGTTTTGGAAAATGAACAAAGCGGAGCGGATGACGATGTACGGACCGGAGACGTACGTAGACGCCAATATCGCCTACGGCTTCCCGCCGATCGTAGCCCGATACGAACCGAAAAATCCGGACAAGGTGAACTTGCGCGGATTGAATATCCTCAACCAAAAAGACGGAGATATTATCATTAACGCGCTTCAAGTATACGATGTCGACCCCAGCGATCCGCAAACGGTCAAGCGGGCGATGGACTATGCTAAGGAAGAGATGCCGCGTATCCGCGACCATCTGAAGCAGCATATCACCGGCTTTCAAAATATCGAGCTGAACGGCGAGCCCAGTTATTTGTATATTCGCGAATACAACCATTATCCGACTGAATATACACTTGAGGCTTCCGATCTGCTGAGCGGCGAGATGTACTGGGACAATGTCAGCGTCGGAGGTTATTTCATCGATATCCAAGGGTCGCGTTCCAACCGGGAAGGATTCGCGATCGGACGACCGGACAAGTATGGCATCCCGCTTCGCAGCTATCTGCTTAAGGAGGCGGACAACGTCATCCTGACCGGCAAGCTGGTCGGAGCGACTCCCGTCGCTTACGGAAGCGCCCGGATTCAGCCGAACGGCGCACTGGCTGCGGAAAGCATCGGCATCCTGCTCGCCCGGCTTGAAGGGACGGACATCGGCCTGAAGGCAGTAACGCAGAACATCATGGCCTCATTCCAGCAGGAGATGAAGGACACCTACGGGATTGAACTCCAGCCGGGCCGCGGCAACAGCAAAATTACCGGGTTGTCCGAATCGGACATCGCCGAGCTGAACAAAGGCCATATTACGCTGCTAGGCAATAACCAGGCCCGTACGCTGCCGTTCATCACCGTTTATTTCAACAACAACGAGATTAAATTTACCGCCCACAAGCCCGTCATCGTTGACGGCAAGACATGGACGCCCGTCGAAGAACTGATGCACGCCTTCGGCGCCCGGCAGATCCGGATCGATCTCGACAAAAACGAGATTCAATACAAGCTGGCAACCGACCCGGAACGGCTGAGGACGATCGCCGCGCCGATTCATATTTTGAACAACCGCATTCTCGTCAACTTGCGGGAGATCAGCGATCTGTTCGGCTATAAGACGTATTGGGACAATCTGAACCGGATCATTACGATCTACAGCGACGAATTGGCTCCTCTGGCGCCGCCAGCCTAACGCGCGTATCATGATAAAAAATCTACCGGAAGCCTCTCGGTCCCCGAGCCGGCTTCTTTCTTTTTGTTCGTTTGTTTTTTACTCCGGCCACCGTGTATTCGTACCCCTTCGGTTCCTCCCGGTAGTAAGCTTCGTTCCATTTGCCTTACTCGTACTTGTATACAACCTCTCCGCCAGCCGAATAACCGATCATATCCACGCCCGGCACGGTGCCGTAATACTCATCCAAGACCAGATACCAGATCCGGTATCCAAGCCCTGTGTCCAGCAGCTCGGCATCGGCATCCGTCCCCCAGCCTTTTCTCTGCTTGATATGCAGCTTAGCGATGTTCTCCTGATTGACGATTCCCCAGTACATATGGTAACCGCTGCCCGCTTGATTCATTTTGTCCAGATTGGTCCATCTGTAAGTGACCGGAGCCTCTGTCAATCGCTGTACCTCCGAACCGTTCATCCAAGTCCAGCTGCCGTTCATTTTACGCACCAAACCTGCTCCGACATGAACATCCTTAACAGGTTCCTTCTTCTGGTAAAAGATCAGCGCGGCGTCTTGAAGCTCGATTTGTTTCAGTATTCCTTTGCTTTGAATCCCCGCTCCGGCCATAGCTTCCTCCGGCGACGGAAACCCCGGATCATCTGTGCAGCCCGACAGTACGACGGCCACCAATACGATGCAAATGATAATAATATGTTTCATACGTTCCCCCTTCTGATACAAAGGCCGATAGGAGCGATCTTCATCAACATAAGGATGGTATATATTCCCACTACAATTATATCCATTATAATCGATTCGGACATATAAATCCTCACCTCTTTTCCGGCCTGCTTCCCTCCCTGCATGAAGCCGACAAAAAGCCCCCTGCTCCACAGCAAGGGGCCGAACCGGTTACGAGTCGCTGCACGAAGGGGACTTCTCCTCCTGACTAACGATACGCTGTTTTTTCGTGTTCACGGTTAATTGAAAGACGTCGGGGCGGCTGTAATGGCCGACGACATCGAAGTCATACCGGCTCTGCGTAACCAAAGAAAGATCGAGCGTTGCATACAATAGGCCTTCCTCGTTGTACAAAGGCTCCACGATATAGTCCCCAAGCGGGCCGACGATCGCACTGCCGCCTCTGCTCAACACGTCGGGGGCGTCCCGGATGTCGTCATAGCAGGCCAGATCGGCGGGATACGAAGCTTTGGTCGCATATTGGTTGCTGGAAACGACGAAGCACCGGCCTTCGCAAGCGATGTGGCGCAAGGTCGCTTGCCACGTATCCCGGGCGTCCGCCGTCGGGGTGATGAAAATATCGATGCCTTGGGCGTACAACGCCGTCCGGGCAAGCGGCATATAATTTTCCCAACAGATCAGCCCTCCGATCCGGCCGTAAGGGGTGTCGATCACCGTCAGCGTACTGCCGTCCCCTTGTCCCCATAACAGACGCTCGGAGCCTGTCGGCACCAGCTTGCGGTGTTTGCCCTGAACGTTACCGTCCGGCCCGATGTAGAGGATCGAGTTATACAACGTTCCTCCGCTATACTCCCGATCCCGTTCCACGACGCCGATTATCAGATAAACGCCCAGCTCTTCGGCCAGCTCGCCGAGAAGATCCGTCTCCTCCCCCGGCACTTCGATCGCGCTGCTCCAGTACCGCTGCCAGTCCTGCCTGCCGCTCGCCTCCCGGCTGCCGACCCGCGTCCCGAAATATAATCCTCTCGGATACCCCGATAGAAATACTTCGGGGAAAACGATGAGGTTCGCTCCTTGCGCCGCCGCTTCCTTCGAACGGCTTACGATTTTGTCCATGGCGGATTTCTTGTCAAAAAGGACGGGGGCGGCTTGCACTACAGCAACACGGGCGATACGTTCCTTCATTCCATCATCCCCTTGAACTCCGGATAGGCATCCGGATCGTATTCAATTCCTATCTATTTACTATGATATACGACAGAGCCTAAAAACGAACCATCCAAACCGGCGGGAATCGTACCATCCGCTTCATCCGAAACAGACCCTCCATGTTCAACAGATTGATAGAGATTTTGTCAGGTTTATTATAAAAAAACGGGGCGCAAATGGTATGATAAAAATCACCATATAGTTTCATTCTAAACTTAAGCCCAGGAGGTGCAGACCATGTGGACACCGGATCGTTCGAACGGCCAGCCAATCTACCAGCAGATTGCCGACGATCTCGAACGGAGAATCTCTTACGGGGAATTCCCGCCTGGCAGCCTCCTTCCTTCGGAACGGAAATTGGCGGAGCAATTGGGAGTGAACCGCAGCACCGTCATATTGGCCTATGCCGAGCTCCGGTCGCTTGGCATTATCGAGAGCCGGTCTGGAAGCGGAACGAGAGTAAGCAAATATAAATGGGGAGCGACTCCCAAACATACGCCGAACTGGAGCCGGTATGCCGAAGGCGGGAGCTTTTTGCCCAATGTGCCTTTTCTGCGCCGGATTCGGGAAGCGCTCGGACATAACCCGTCCCTGATCGACTTCGCCAGCGGCGAGCTTGAAGGGGATTTGTCGCCTGTAGAGGAGATCAATTCGCTGTTGAGCGGAAATCACTTTAATTCTTACCTGGGTTACGACAACCCGCATGGCTATACCCCGCTGAGGCAATCGTTAGTATCGTATCTGCACAAATACAGACAGATCCAGACGACGGAATCTTCGATCCTCGTCACGTCGGGCTCCCAGCAGTCCTTGTACTTGATCACCCAGTGCCTGCTGTCTCCCGGCGATGCCGTTGCGATCGAAGACCCTTCCTACTGTTATTCGCTCCCGATGTTCCAGTCGGCCGGCCTCCGGTTGTTCCGGCTGCCTGTCGATTCCAAAGGCATCAAGCCGGAGGACATTCGCGCGCTGTACAAAAAACACCGGATCAAAATGGTGTTTCTTAACCCGAATTTTCAAAACCCGACCGGCGCGGTTCTCGACCCCGAACGCCGTGCGCGGCTGCTGGATCTGGTAAGCGAGCTAGGCCTTCCGATCGTCGAAGATGATCCGTTCAGCCTGACCGCCTACGAGGAGACGCCTCCCCCGCCGATCAAGTCGATCGATACGCTTGGCTCTGTATTGTATATCGGATCTTTCTCGAAAATGGCGGCGTCCGGCTTGCGTGTCGGCTGGCTGGTCGCGCCTCATTCCGTTGTCGAGCGGCTGGCCGATGCCAGACAGCAGATGGATTTCGGGCTCAGCGTCGTCCCGCAGAAGCTCGCTTCGCAATTTTTAAACTCAGACTATTTTGCGCCTCATCTGGAGCGGCTGCGTTTGCGGCTTCTGTATAAGCGGGATTTGCTGATCGAAGCGATTCGCGCGGAACTGGGAGATCTGGTGAAGTTTACGGTTCCGCGGGGAGGCTTGCATCTATGGTGCAAAGTGAAGCCGGAGGTCAATGACGGCAAGCTGCTGGAGGAAGCGATACGCCGGGGCGTCATCTTCGTGCCGGGCAGCGTCTACGGCTCGGATTCCGGTTATGTGCGGTTTACGTATGCGAGAGCGGGAGAGCAGCAAATAGGACCGGGGATTATGAAGTTTGCCGCAGCGCTTCGGGCGGTTCTCGGATAAGGGCTGGGCTGGGGCCCGTTTCGCCCGCTTGACAGACCCGGTATGACAAAATAGGAGTCTTTTGCGAGACTGTCGATTCATTGTGTAGAAGTGTTAGCAGGCCGTTCCAAGTGAAAAGTTACCTTCTTCTGCTCAAACAGATTGTCCGGAATCCCTTGATTTCATAAGGATTGTAAGGTAGGGGATTCCAGACAAAACTCGCCAGAAGGTAATCTTTTCCCTTTCCACTTGGTTGTCCACAATGAATTGACAGTCTCTTTTGCACCCTCTATTTTCGGCCTTTTCGCCTATCTAAAACGGATAGGGGCGGTTTGCGCCTCTTATTTCAGCCAATTGGTGGGGTGTGCAGCCTTTTCGCGGATTTTAGCAGCTTCAAACCGCTCTTATCCACTCTTGCTCGGTTCCTTCTCCGCTTGAAGCCGGGCAAAGAGGCCTAAACGGCCGCCCGCCCATGATGAGTGCCCCAACGTAAGAGGTAGCTTTTCTTTGTTCAAAATGACCCGGTTCACTTTAGCGCTTTAGCAAACTCCACCATTCCATCGATTGAAAAAGGTTAGCGCCGGTTTCCCGACGCTAACCTTTTGACTTTTTACACGGCGACCGTATTATACATCATAATCCACATCGACCCGGCCACGATCACGAGCAGAATGACTAGACCGAGAAGCAAGGTGATCAGGTTGTAACGCGGCTTCTTCTCTTCCCGCAAATGCATGAAGAATAACAGCTGCACGATAAATTGCAGAATTGCGGCTGCCATCAGCGCGAGCGCGTTTGCCGTCCCGTCCAGCCAGCCGTTCAGCACGATCGCAATCGGAATAACGGTCAAGAGGAGCGAGAACAGGAAACCGAGCGTGTACGACCGGAACGAACCGTGCGCTTCCGTATGATCCGCATGTGTGGCCTGATTCGTCTGCGCCATCTTAGCTCACCCCCATTAAATATACGACCGTAAATACGAAGATCCAGACGACATCCAGGAAGTGCCAAAACAAGCTGATGATATTCACTTTACGCTTCGTCACCGGCGTAATGCCGCGCCTCGAGATTTGGAGCATAGCACCGGCCATCCAGACGATTCCGATCGTTACATGAATGCCGTGCGTCCCGACCAGCGTATAAAAAGCCGATAAAAAGGCGCTGGTCCCCATCGTTGCCCCTTCACTCACCATATGAGCGAATTCGCCGATCTCGAGCCCCAGAAACGCGATGCCGAGCACAGCCGTGACGCCAAGCCAGCCGAGCAGCGCCCGCTTGCTGCCTTTGTTCATCGCGAGCAGCGCCAAACCGCACGTATAACTGCTGGTCAGCAGGATGAACGTGCTGACGATGACGTCCCCGATCCGGAATAAATCGGCGGGACCCGGACCTCCGTTCGTATTGCCCTGAAGGACGATATACGCGGCGAAAAACGTTCCGAACAAGATGACGTCCGTCATCAGGTAAATCCAAAATCCGAACGTGCGCATTCCTTCCAGATCCGGATGATGCTCGTGAACCTTCTCCGGCAATCCGGCAGATTGGACGGTATCCAACCCTTTAGCCATCTGCTTGCCCCCTCCTTGCGCTAGCTTCCGTGCGCTCGATTTCATCGACCTGGATATAATAATCGGTATTGTAGTTAAACGAATGAGCGATCATACACAGCGCAACGCCGGCCAAACCTGCAACGACAAACCAGGTCCAGTCGAATACGAACCCGAATCCGGCGACGAACCAGCAGAGCGACATTACAAAGGGGGTCCCCGAGTTGCTCGGCATATGGATCGGCTCCAGCTTCGGCGAATCGTGCGAATCGCTTCGGACCGGTTCTCCCCGTTCGCGGCGTTGCTTCCGCTCCCACCAGTCGTCCTGCTCGGACACTTGCGGGAGCACGGCGAAATTATAATGGGGTGCCGGCGATGGGATCGACCATTCCAGCGTCCGTCCGTTCCACGGATCTCCCGTCGTATCCAGATTCACTTTGTACCGTTTGGCGCTATGCATAATCTGCCATACCTGAAACAGGAAAGCGATCCCCATCAAGCCTGCGCCGATCGTGGAGACGAGGTTCATCTCCCACCAGCCCTTGTCCCATCCGTAGGAGGCGACCCGGCGCGTCATGCCCATCAGCCCAACGACATATTGCGGCATAAAGCACAGGTAGAAGCCGATATTCCAAAACCAGAACGCCCATTTGCCGATCCGCTCGTTCAGCTTAAAGCCGAACATCTTCGGCCACCAGTAATACAAGCCGGCAAAATAGCCGAATACGACTCCGCCGATAATGACCTGATGGAAGTGGGCGATCAGGAAATAGCTGTTGTGAAACTGAAAATCCGCCGGCGCTACCGACAAGAGCACGCCCGTCATCCCGCCGATCACAAAGCAAGGAATAAAACCGACGGTCCACAGCATCGGCGTTTCGAACGTAATTTTGCCACGGAACATCGTGAACAGCCAGTTGAACACTTTGACGCCGGTCGGAATCGCAATCAGCATCGTAGTTAGAGCGAAGAAGGCGTTAACGTCCGCTCCCGAACCCATCGTGAAGAAGTGATGCGCCCATACGAGAAACGACAAGACGCTGATGATCATCATCGCGTACACCATCGATTTGTAGCCGAACAGCTTTTTCTTCGAAAACGTGGCTACGATCTCCGAGAAAATCCCGAAGGCGGGCAGGACGATAATATACACTTCCGGATGTCCCCACATCCAGATGAGATTGATATACATCATCGGATTGCCGCCGCCGTCCAGCGTGAAGAAGTGCGCCCCGGCATACCGGTCGAGGAACAGCAGCGCCAGCGTGCCGGTCAGGATCGGGAAAGAAAAAATGATCGCGATGCAGCTCGACAATACCGACCAGGAGAACATCGGCATCTTCATCAGCTTCATGCCGGGCGTACGCATTTTCAGGATCGTCACGATAAAGTTGATCCCGGTCATCAGGCTGCCGATCCCGGAAATCTGGATGCCCCAAATGTAGAAGTCTTGCCCGACGCCCGGATTAAACATCTTCTCCGAATAAGGCGGATAAGCGAGCCAGCCCGCATCCGGCGACCCGCCGATGACGAAGGACAGGTTAAACAGCATCGCCCCCGAGAAAAACAGCCAAAAGCTCAGCGCGTTCAGAAACGGATAGGCGACGTCTCTCGCCCCGATCTGGAGCGGCACGATGACGTTAAACAAGCCGAACATAAACGGCATGGCCATAAACAAAATCATAATGACGCCATGCGTCGTAAAGATCTGGTTGTAGTGCTCCGGCGTCAGGAAGCTCATCTCCGGAGCGGCCAGTTGCGCCCGCATCAGGAGCGCATCCACCCCTCCGCGGAACAGCATCAGGAATGCGGACAAAATGTACATGATGCCGATTTTTTTATGATCGACCGTCGTGAGCCATTCGCGCCACAGCCAGCCCCATTTTTTGAAATACGTTAAGGCGAATACGATGGCTGCTACCGTTAGTACGATGCTGACATCCGCACCGTATATTAACGGATCGCCGGTAACGAAGAAATCGGTGGCAAAGCTTTTCACTTTCTCCCACATAAGCAACTATCACTCCTAACGATAGACTCCGCACGGGGTTTGTCGTTCCCCCGCGACCGAATCTTTTCTATTGATGATGGCCTTTCGACCGATGCTCTTCCGCCGGCTGCTGCTCATTCGTGGACAAGCCGTGATGGTGCGACGAGGCGTACTTGGTGACCGTCATCTCGAACAATCCTTCCGGAAACGAAGAAAACGTCTTCGCCTCCGACGGGGCCGGCTTCACGAGCTGCTCATAGCCGTCCATCGTAAGAGCAGGCGAGGTTGCTTTCACCTGGCTCACCCAATTGTCAAATTCCTCCTGCGTGGTCGCTTCTACGTCAAAATACATTTTGGCAAAATCTTTGCCGGTGAAATTGGCGCCCGATCCCCAGTAGGTCCCCCGCTCGTCGGCTTGCAGGTGGAGCTTCATCGCCATTCCGGACATTGCATACATTTGTCCGCCGAGCTGCGGAATCCAGAATGAGTTCATTGGGGAATCGGCCGTGATCTCGAAACGGACCGGCACATCCTCCGGAATTTTCAACTCATTGATCGTCGCGATGCCCTGCTCCGGATATTGGAACAGCCATTTCCAGTCGAGCGAGGTCACTTGGACGACCAGCGTTTCCCGATCCGACGCCAGCGGCTTGGACGGCTCCAGGGCATACGTAGCCTTCGCTGTCACAATTCCCAGCGTTAGAATGATCGCGATCGGAATGCTCCACCACGTAACCTCGAGCTTGGTGCTATGCTCCCAGTTCGGCGTATATTTCGCCGCTCTCC
Source organism: Paenibacillus sp. MAH-35 (assembly GCF_058135425.1). Classification (NCBI taxonomy): domain Bacteria; kingdom Bacillati; phylum Bacillota; class Bacilli; order Caryophanales; family Paenibacillaceae; genus Paenibacillus; species Paenibacillus sp. MAH-35. The sequence continues at coordinate 71,205 of NZ_JBYUPU010000017.1, read as the reverse complement.
CCTTCTTGTCGCGGTACCGCCAAATAATAACCGCCGTCATGATCAGAACGGGAACGATCACGATGCTGCACAGAATCGTCGAGAAAACCATCAGATCCCGCTGCTGAGCGGCGATCGGTCCTTTCGGGTCCAGCACGATGATGTTTTCGGTGCAGCCGGTGGCCGCGAGCAACAGCAGCGCGAACATCATGAAGGCGCCTGCGCTACGAATCGCTTTAGGTAGTTTCAATGTTTTCAACTCCTGTCGACTTTGAATCCTATCTCACTTTAGCCCGGGATTGTGATTCCCGTCACCAGCCGCTGAAGGCGTCCCCGTACCGGCCATGTTCAACGAATCGAAACAAATGATCCAAAACATGGGATGATCCAAAAACCGGCAAACGAGTCCGACAGACTATCGATCATCCGTGCACACCCGTTGCAGCACCGGCGGCCGATGCTTCGCTTGCTCTGTCTCCTCATTTCTTCTATACTTTTTTTGAAAATAAGCCCGGTTCATTCAAGGAGATTCCATAACGGAAGAGGGGACACAACCGTGTTGACTGCAATATTCATTTTCGTGATCGCGGGGCTTGCCGAGATTGGCGGGGGGTATCTGGTTTGGCTTTGGCTGCGGGAGTCCAAGTCGTACTGGTATGGCGTGGCCGGAAGCCTGATCCTTATCCTGTACGGCATCATTCCGACGCTGCAAAGCTTTCCATCGTTCGGGAGGGTATACGCGGCTTATGGCGGTGTGTTTGTCGTTCTCGCCGTCTTGTGGGGATGGTTTGTCGATAAAAAAACGCCCGATATGTACGACTGGATCGGGGGTGCGGTTTGTGTCGCCGGGGTATCCATCATGCTGTGGGCGCCTAGAGGCTGACTTCGAGCTGCAGCCGATCTCTGGTAACGCCAAAAACACCCTTTTCCCGCATCGGGGTTCCGCGAAGGCCCCATATGCACCGGAAAAGGGTGATCTTGTTCGGTTTTATATTCTCGCGCGCGTCGGCCAGCCCGCTTCAAGGCGATGTTTTCCAACACCCGCCATTCCCGCTCTTTTTGCACCGTCCATTTTCACAGATCCGCAACGATTAGCGGGAGGGAGCGGTCCAGACAGGCTTCACTTCTTTTTTATCCGTTCCGCGCCGCAAATACAATCTCCCGGACCACCGGCTCCGAATCGGCGTACGCTTCCGCGATCCCGACCTGTTCGATGTGACGTTTATCGACGGTTCTCTGGATGATTTCGGTGCGGAACGTGTGCTCGAACGGATTGGGAGTCAGCTCAATTTCCGCATCGCTCATCCACCTGGCCGTCAGACAGGTGTCCCCCTTGGGACTAAACCGCTCCGAATCGCTAAAACCCGCTTTATACCACGGATGTTCCTTTTCTTTGGCCGCCCCCGGCTCGTTCATGCATACGTACAAGGAGATGCGGTCGCATAATTGAAGCAGTTGGAGCTGCTTCAAGAGCTCCTCCCGATTCATTAGTCCAAGCCCGGCACTAATCCGCCGCTGCCTTTCGAGTTCGTGCCGCGTGAAGTCGATACAAGCCTCTACCGCGCTGTCCTGGAATACGCTGAAGGAACAATAGTGCATGCTGCACAGCAGAGCGGCATACGGATTCATGCTCTCTACCTGGTCCAGTCCGAACGTATAGTGAGTGAGCTTCGGCAGCAGCGGATAATCCGTAAAGGAAAACGGAAGCGAGACGCGATCGTTCCATACGGGCGTCTCATCCAGCCGCATCCAGCCGATATCGTGCTGATACACGGCAACCAGCGCATCCTCCAGATAAGAGTCGCCTTCCAAAAAAGGGCTGAATGCTCTGGCGATGTCCCCCGACAACCGGGCATGATCGTGCTGCGCGGTCAATACGAGCTCGTGTTCTGTGCAACGTACGATCATCTTGTTCACTTCCTGTTCGCTATCGTCTATTTTTTGACCTGCTTGGCCGCCTCCGCCCGAATCAGCCCGTTCATGGCCGTGTCGATCTGCTGCAACACCGGCTTTGGATCGGGAGCCGTCACCAGCTCCGGAACGGCGCTGTACAGGACAGGCAGCGCCAGCACTTCGTACGGGCTGATCGCTCCGATCTGCGGCAGCTTGTTTTTAAAGAAAGCTTGAACGTTTTTACCTTTTAGCGCCGATACGTCCGAAGCGTAAGCTTTCATGATTGCGGGATCGGTTAAAACCGTTCCGAACCCTCTGGCGGACATCATCAACTGCGCCTCCGGAGAGACGAGATACGTGATCAGCTCGAACGCTTTATCCTTCTGCTTGGACCCGGCCGTAATCATCGCGTTTAACGTACGGGTGCCGGGACCGACGCCCGGTTTGTCCGGCAAGGTCGGGTAGGTGACGATATCGATACTGCCCTTCATGCCGGACAAGGCGGACGGATCGATGCCGAGCGCCATCGCCACTTTCCCGCTGGCCAGAAAATCGTCCGGCTTGCGCAGCGACTTCGTCTCCGGCCGGTTGCCGGGAATATCGTAAATGCTGCGGAGCAGGCTCACCATGCCCTGCCATCGATCCGTCGAGACGGAAGCTTGATTCGTAGCCGGATCAACCGCATTCAGGGAAAACTGGTCGATCAGGCTGACCAGACCGAATTGGCTCATCATCGGGTCGAGTCCCCGGTAAGCGATCCCGTCGACCGAGCGCGTCGCCGATTCGGCCAATTTCAAAATTTGCTCCCAGCTCATGCCGTCCGTCGGATACGGGACGTTCAGCTTATCGAACACGTCTTTGTTATAGTATAAGGCGTATAAATACCGGGTTACAGGCAGCGCGTACATTTGATTTTTTTCCCCGTACGCCCGGATATGGTCGATCAGCCCCGGCTCGAACCGGTCGAGCGGAAGGTTCGATTTTTTGATATACGGGCTCAAGTCCAGCTGAATCTGGTCCAGGAGATACGGAGGGATGGATATGCGCTCCACATCAAGCAGCAGATCGGGCATGCCGCCGCCGCTCACCCATTGCTCCATCGCCTTCGGATCGATCGAGACGGCTTTGATCGGAGCGTCCGGAAATTTCGTTTCCAGCATTTTGACGATGCCGGCATCCGGCTTGCCCAGCATTCCGAGCACCAAGGGCTCCGCGGCAGCCGGAGCGGCGGTCTGAGGCTTCGTCTCCGCAGGTTCGGCCGCTTTGCTGCAAGCGGCGGCCGGCAAAGCGATTGCAAGCGCTACCAACATTACTTTTCCTATTGTGCGGCTCATTGTGCTCCCCTCCCTGATTTCAAATCCCCTGAAATATTAGGTTTCGTTGCGCCTTCCACACACGGTCCTGATGCGGTTATCCAAATAGTAGCAATGATCCTCCGGGATGTAAATATATGTTTTTATGTTAATTTATGCATGAACGGACATCCGGATTCGCCTGCAACAATCAAAAGTAAAGCCTCCCGGCAAATGAAGGGAGGCTGCTCTCGCTTGATAGATAGAACGGGCTGCAAGGCGGAGACGAACAGCTGTCCCGTGTCTACCCCATACGGTGATCGTAGGCGTCTTGGGCGACCGTTTGCAGCAGCACATAAAACGGGTTGTCCTGCGGAATTTTCCATTGATGCATATAAATCAGCATCTGGTTGATGACCGTGTCGAATTCGATGACCGTATTATCCATTCCTTTGGCTACAAGCGCCTCGGCCTTCTCCTTCTCTTCCCTCGTAATTTTCTTACTTTGGAAAAACGAGGAGACGTACTTCAACACGCCGCCGCTGCCGCCTTTGCGCGGATATTCGAGCTTCATCCGCAGCAGGTCGGCCTGCTCCTTGTCAAATCCGCCCACATCCATAGCGGCAATCAATGCGTCCAAGTCCCGGTGGCGCTTCTCTACCAAGGCCATAACGTCATCGTCGCTCGTCCCGGGGTCAAAAGCGAAGAAAAGCGCGGTATTGCCGAATTGCTCGGAGATCGAGACATGCGTCAATTCGTGCGCAAGCGACCCGAGCCTTTCCGCCGACCCTCCCGGCGCATTCAAGTTATGATTGACGACATACTTCTCCGTAATGCCCGATTGCTTCTCTTTCTCGTTCGTGAACCGGGCCCCCGGCAGCATCGCGTTCATATGAATCTTGTTCAGATTGCCGAGTATTTCCTGGAGCGCCTTTCTCGTAATTTCCGGGGTGTCGCCGTCGTTCATAATTTCTTGGAGCTGAGCGAGTTCATGCTGCAGCACTTTCTCGGTTTCGCCGGGCGTACTCCGCAGCTCCTGCAAGCTATCGAACAAAATTTGATTGATATCGTATTTATCCAATCTGGGCACGGTATCTTTGACGAGGAGCCAAGCGTCGTGGGCTTCATACAGCTTCAAAAACTTGTCGGCCCCTTTCAGATTATCCGCCTCGGTCAAAATGTCCATAACAACAAGCTCTTTACGGGCGTGCTCCAACAGATCCGTTACGCCGGGAACCCGGCCCGGATGGGCTTTCGGATGAGCGAGATACGTATCGCACTCTTGAATAATCGCGCCCAGTCCGGCGCTCCGATTCGCATATTCCCGCTCGCCGAGCGCGTTATAGGCGGCAAGCGCCTGGTCGACTTGTTTAATTTTGCTCCGTCTCATGAACGTGACGGCCGTACTTTTCTTAAAGCTGCTTACATCCGGCATCCGCTGTACGACGGCCCTGCCGGTCCCGCTTCGAGCCTCCGTATCCGTATCCGGGCTCATCGTCTTCGCCACCATCCGCTGCACGGCGCGATTGCCGACCGTCCGATGGGCATTATGCAGCGCAGCAGTCCCGGAGCGGTGAAACGGGTTCATCGCCGCCGTCCCCGTCTGACCGGATCTTGCGATATCGGCTGCTCCTCTCCCGGCCGCCGCCTCCCGCTTTGTACTTTGCTTCATATATAAATTCCCCCTGGGATAAATTCCAACATGTCCTCATTATACCAACTTTCCATAGGCGCGGATATGACTTGTCTGGGAAAAAATGATATTTATCCCTTCGAGTATTACGCAGCATGCGAGTATGACGGTGCAAGAAAACCGTTCAGACCGAGTCGCTTGCCTTCTCCCCCCTAACGTCTCCCGATCCGGAAATCGTCCGGAACTACGCCACTTGCGCTTGCACGCAAAAAGACGCCGTTCCCGCATCTTAAACGGGTAAAGCGGCGTCTCATTAACGATTGGAAACGGTCTGTCGGCACTACTGGAACTGGAAGTTCCGCCCTCGGATCAAACGAGCCGGCGTCGTCCGCTCATTCCCCGAAGCGGATCAGCGTTCCCATCGTTTCCGACGGGGCTTGCTTGGCGCGTTCGTAAGCCTCCTCCAGCTGTTCGAGCTTGTAGACGCCGGTTACGAGCGGCTTCAAATTCATCCGGCCCGAAGCGAGCAACCGCGCAAACTCATCCAGGTTGCGCTGCAGCGTCCAGCGGATATAGCCGTACGGATAGTCGCGGCCTTCCTGCTCGTACTCTTTATCGTAACGTCCCGGCCCGCCGGCGCGGGAAATCGTAATTTGCGCTTCCTTCGCGAACAGCTTGTTGCGGGTGAATTCCGTATTCGTATCTCCGACGATTACGATTTTGCCTTTGTCGCGAATCCAATCCAAAGCCTGGTCGATCAGCCGGTGCTCCTTCGTATTGGCGCAAATGAGCACGCAATCGGCCCCGTGTCCGCGGGTGGCTTCACGGACCCGCTCCTGCACCTGCTCCGGCGAACGGCATACGTTTTGCAGACCGGCTTGCTCAAGCATCTGACAACGCGTCTCCATCAAATCCATCGCAATGACGCGGTATGCCGCCGCATGAGCGATTTGCGCAGCAAGCTGGCCGACGATGCCGAGCCCGAGCACGACGACCGTTTCTCCGAAACGCAGATCAGCTTGCCGGAGACCTTGCAGCGCGATCGTGGCGATTCCTGCAAAGGCCGCCTCCTGCGGATCTACATGGTCCGGAATCGGAGCGACGTGGTTGCGGCCGGCCAGAAAATAATCGGCATGCGTATGCGCGCCGTAACATACGATCCGGTCTCCCGCCTTCACATGATCGACGTCCTTGCCCGCTTCCCTGACGATCCCTGTCGCGCTGTATCCGAGAAAAGCGGTGCCCCCGTTGCGCAGCACCATCAGCTCGGTACCTGTGCTCACCGCAGAATAGGATGTTTCCACCAGCACCGACGTATCTGTAACAGCCGGCACCGGTATGTCGGTAATCTCCAATAACCCTCCAACGCTTCTTGCCGCTCTCATGGTCGCTCTCCTCCGCTATGGCGGTGTCTCGCCTTGCTGCGACACGCCTGTAGTTTCATCTATAAACCTTAAACCTTAATTCATTTTATAATTGATAACATGGCAAAGTCAACGGATTTTTCGCATAAACTAGTTTATATATATCACTTTTTTGTCGATTCTAATGCATAACAATAAATATAAGTTATTTATTTAAAGTTCTAGTTGATAACATCAACCAAATCAACTAAGATATCCATTAGGACATCTAACGGGAGAGATTGGTTATGACGACACGAATAAGCCGTAAATCGTTTGCGGCCCGGCTGGAACGCCTTACGGACGAGCTGCGCAGACGGATTATGGACGGCACTTACGCTGAAGGCGACTTTCTGCCCTCGGAAAGCTCCCTCGCCAAGCAGTTCGAGCTAAGCAACAATTCGGTGCGCAAAGGGCTGGACACGCTGGCCGCCGAAGGACTGATCGTCAAGCTGGACAAAGTGGGAAGCAAAGTAACCGCCCCGGCCGTCAGGCCGAAAACGACGATTTCGATCATCTGCATGCCTTCCATCGAACGGGATCTCGAATTTTCCCGGCTGCTGGAAGACTTCCACAAGCTGTATCCGTCCATTCACGTCAAGCCGGTAGCCTGGAGCATGCTGGATTCTTCGCTGCGCTCTTCGCCGCTGGATACGATTCGCACTTACCTGGAGGACGGAACGGCCGATCTGATTACGATCAATCACAACCATTTCATCCAATTGATCGAGAACGGCTGCGCCGATTTGTTGGAACCGCTCGATAACGCGGAGGGCACGTATCGGTTTCTGACCGACGCTTTCTCCGCAGACGGGAAGCTGTATGCCCAACCGGTCGTCTTCTCCCCCGTCGTGCTTTGCTACAACAAAGACCATTTCGCCGAGGCGGGATTGCCCGAGCCGGATTCCGGCTGGACGTGGGAGCGTCTGATTGACGCCGCCGAGAAACTGACCGTTCCGGGTAGCCGTCACGGCTTTCACTTTTACCAAGTATCGGAAAACCGCTGGCCGCTATTCCTGCTGCAGGGCGGGAAACGCAGGGGGAGCCCGGACGAGCCGGACTGGGAGCGGATGATGAACGGCATCGATTTGTGCGGGGCGATCATTCAGAACCGCCATGCCTTCCCCCCCTATTTGTCCGAAAGCGAACCCGAGGCGAGCCAGCTGTTTATTTCCGGCAAAATCTCGATGCAGCTCGCCACGTATAACAGTTTGAACGATATGAAGCATTCCGCCGTCCGGTACGACATTGCCCCTGTACCCTATATGGACGTGCCGGCGACGCTTCTGATCGCGATCGGACTGATGGCGAGCCGGCGCTCCAAAGCCAAAGAGGCGGTCAAGCTGTTCGTCGACTACGCCGCTTCCGTTAAAGCCCAGCAATGGATACGCAGTCGTACGCTGACGGTTCCCGCATGCAAGCCGGTCGCCGAATCGCCGCCGCAGGAGGATACGGGACTGAACCGCCCGCAACATGACCAGATCTTTCGCGAGATTATGCCGTCCTACCGGTGGCATACGGATCTCGGCGTGCCGATCCGCCTGCTCGGCGCTTTGCACCATCCGCTCAAGCTGTACTGGTCGGAGATGATTGACCGGCAGACGCTTCTGTCCGAGCTTCGCCGGTTGCGTCCGGCGTCCGGCCAAGACGAAGAGGCGAGGGCCGATCGGCCTCTTGCCTGAGTATATTAACCGAACCGTAACCGATGGAAACGTTCCTTACCAAGCTCCGGCCAAATTCGCACATTTCCGGCCCGATCCCGCAAAGACTTCGTCCCCGTCGCCCCCTATTATGGAGTAGCAAGACCACAATCTTACCTTTAGAAGAGGGACGGGGATACCATGAATCCAATCCGAATGGGATTAATAGGCTGCGGCGGCATGGGGGGCGGACACGTGCTTGGCGCAGCGTCGCTTTCCGGGCGGCTGAAGGTGACGGCGGTATGCGATATCGAGCCGGAGCGTGCCGACCGGGCTGCGCAATCGATGGGGGCCGCCTCTGCGGTGACCGATTACCGCGATCTGCTGGACGATGTCGACGCGGTGCTGATCGCTCTTCCCCATCATCTTCACTACGAAGTGGGCCTTGCCTGTCTGGAAGCCGGCAAGCATGTGCTGATGGAGAAACCGATGTGCAATACGGAGGAGCAATGCATCGGACTGATCGAGGCCGCAGAGCGGAACGGCAAAGTGCTGATGACCGCCTATCCGGTCCGGTTCTGGCCGATCGTCCGGAAAATGAAAGAACTGATCGACAACCGAACCTACGGCGAACCGTTCCATATGTCGATCTATACCGAACAGTTCACCCGCTTCCCGGCGGGGCACTGGACCGAATCGGCGGACAAGCTCGGGGGCGGGCAGCTGTTCAGCCACGGCTGTCATTACATCGACCTGCTGCTCTGGTTTTTGGGCCGTCCGGTCAAAGGATTTCATCTCGGCACGCGGCTGGGTACGCCTTGGATGGAGCGGGAGGGCACGAGCGATCTGGCGATCGAGTTCGAGAGCGGCGCGGTCGGTTACCATTTCGGCACTTGGGGAGCGCGCGGGACTCGGATCGGCTACGCCATCCATATCCATTGCACGGAAGGGATGCTGGAATTCAATCGCTCCGAAGGCAAGCTGTACCTCCATTCGCATATCGTCGAGGAACGGGCCAATCTGGATACGGCGTCGAGAACGAGAGTGCTGATGGAAGACAACGCTCCCGGCAAAAAGACGCAATATGAGCTGGAGCATTTCCTCGACTGCATCGATGCGGGTCAGCAACCCGATACCGACGGCTACGACAGCCTGCAAGGGCTTCGCGTCATCTGGAAACTGTACGAAGCGGAACGCGCCGGTACGATCGCTGATTTGAGGGGGTTGGAGTTGGCTGTGCGTTGACAACTGTAAAGCCTGACTAAACCATTTACATAAACGTTTCCATCCCGCTTATTTAGTGGTTTTGGAGGCGTTTATTTATCATTTGAGACTCGCCGACTTGATGCTCCCATTTAATCCAGCCATTCCCTTTGGCTACTTAATCGTTTTTTTCAGTGGCTTTGCTTGGCTCTTGCTCAGTTAAATGAAATAGTTTCAATATTAACGCCAACTATATGTTAAAATTTTACTATATTGTGTGTTCTGAGGGGGTTAACATGAGAAGCGAGAAGGAAATGTTTGATTGATCATTGGAGTTGCCCAAACGGATGATCGAATTCGGGCCGTATGCATGAATGGTTCAAGAATTTTAGAAAGCATCTTCCTGAACCCGATTGGGAGTTGTATAAAAACACATATGCAGACTGCAACTACAACAATATGTGGAATGCTCTTTTTGCAGCCGGTGACTTATTTCGAATTCTCGCTTCCAATCTGGCCCAAAAACTAGCGTACTCGTACCCTTACGATGACGATAGGAAGATGACTGAATATCTGAAGCATGTAAGAGGTATGCCTATCGATGCAGCAGAAATACATTGAGGTGTTTTCTTGTCAAATTTCAAATATCTACGGCTCGTGTTGGGAGCGATAAAATGGATGGCATGATATCAATAATAAACGGTGTATCCCTCTGGCATACGGTTCATGGTCAAGGAATCCCCGTGGTGCTTCTACATGGTGGTCCAGGGGCTTACGACTATATGGAGCCTGTGGCTGACATGTTTAGCAACCGCTACAAAATTATACGTTATGAGCAGCGAGGAAGCTGGAGGTCTGAGCAAAAAGGCCCCTACGATGTACGGACATTTATCGAAGATTTAGAACATCTAAGGGTTCATCTTGGAATCCAAGACTGGGTTGTGTGCGGGCATTCGTGGGGAGCATCATTGGGACTGGCGTATTCCGCCAAGTATACTAGCCGGGTTCGAGCGATGATTTATATATCGGGAACGGGAATAAATCCTGCATGGCATGTCGATTATCGCGCTAATCGGCTTGAGAATATGAGCTCTGACGAAAGAGAGGAATATACTCGCTTGCGTTCGAACGTAAATACAGTGAGCGGCATAGAGAGGGAGCGCATGCGAAATCGAATGCGCGAGCTCAGCTTGAGGGCAGATTTAGTTAACAAAAAACATTTCCACCTGCTTCCACGAGCGGATGGACCGTTTCTAAATAATGAGGTTAATCAAAAGGTCGACTGTAACGCATATCTCGAAAATGATGAATTTAAAAAAGCCATTTCCTCCATTTCCGCTCCTGTTCTATTGGTTCATGGTGGAGCCGACCCCCGTCCCTATAATTACGTGAAGGAACTTGCCGGCGATATAAAGAATAGTGAGTTTAGATTAGTTCCTCAAGCGGGACATTACCCATGGCTGGATAACCCAACTGCTCTTAGGGAGCAAATTGAAGATTTTTTAGCTCGGAACAAATTGAAATAACTGCAAGAATCCGGATCGACGACCCGCTCACTCAGTAGGTCCGATCAAGCCCCGGAACGGGAACTTCGGGGCTTGTTCTTACTCGCCCCAGCTATGCTTTTTCTGAGTTTCATTCCAGCCAATAAGAGCGATTTGCAGCTCTTAAAAAACAATCTTCGCCCACTAGTTGGGAAATAGAAGCGGTTTGAACCTCTTATTTCAGCCAATCGGCCGGGAAAACGTACCTTCCAAGCGAAATAGCAGCTACAAACGAGGCTGTCGATTCATTATGGACAACCAAATGGAAAGGGAAAAGATTACCTTCTGGCGAGTTTTGTCTGGAATCCCCTACCTTACAATCCTTATTTAATCAAGGGATTCCGGACAACCTGTCTGAGCAGAAGAAGGTAACTTTTCACTTGGAACGGCCTGCTAACACTTCTACATAATGAATCGACAGTCTCACAAACCGCTCCTATTTTCGCTTCAAACCCGGATTTGGACAAAATAAGAGGTACATACCACTCTTATCGCCTCGGCTCCCATACGGAGTAGGAACTCCGCCGCCCATCGGGCTGCCTGCAGCTGGCGGCCGCCCGCGGCCGCCCCTCTCCGCATCAGAAGAGGCGCCTAGCTCCAGAACGCGCCGCTAAACCCAGACCAACTCAGCCCTTCACACTACCCAGCACGATCCCTTTGACAAAAAACTTTTGCAGAAACGGATATACCGCGATGATCGGCATGGCGCCGAGGAAAATTTGCGCCGCCTTGACGGTCTGGTTGGACAGCTCCTTCATCATCTCGACCTCGTTGTCCGACATCGCGCTCATGTCCTGCTGGATGATGACGGTCTGCAAGTAGCTTTGCAGCGGATAATGCGCCGGATCGTTCATGTAGATCAGACCGTCGAACCAGGCGTTCCAGTGCCCGACCATCGTAAACAGCAGCACCGTCGCCAGCACCGGCTTGGACAGCGGAATAAATACGCTCCACAGCGTCCGCATATGCCCCGCTCCGTCGATAAAGGCGGCCTCCTCCAGCTCTTTCGGCAGCCCCCGGAAAAAGTTGAGCAGCAATATCACGTTAAACACCGGCACCGCATTCGGCAGCACGAGCGCCCAGATCGTGTCCATCAGCCCGGTATTTTTGACGGTCATATAGGTCGGAATGAGTCCGCCGCCGAACAGGATCGTGACGAAGAAATACCAGACGTACACGGTGCGGAGCTTGAAATCGCGCGTCTCCTTGGACAGCGGATATGCGATCAGCACGCACATGACCATGTTGATCACGGTGCCCAGCCCGAGCCGCTGCAGCGAGATGCCGAACGAGCGGACGAACTCCTCCTTGTTCATTACGTATTGGTACGCCTTCGTCGTAAATTCGACCGGCCACAGCCCCACCTTGCCCGCCGCCGCGGCGCCGCTCGAGCTGAACGATACCGCCAGCACGTGGATGAGCGGAAACAGGCACACGAACGCTAGAAAAATCATAAACGTATAGTTCCCGGCAATGAATAATTTACGGCCGAACGATGGATTCTCAACCACGTTGATCCCTCCTCCTGTCTAAGTTGGCATTAGAAAATCCGGTAATTCGCCAGCCGGTAGGCGAGCAGGTACGACACCGAGATCAATACGAGCGACACGATCGACTTCAGCAGGCCGACTGCGGTGGCGAGGCTGTACTGCGCGTCCACCAGACCCATCCGGTATACCATCGTGTCGATAATATCGCCGCTTTCGTATACGTACGGGCTGTATAGATTAAAAATTTGCTCGAATCCGGCATTCAGCACTTGTCCGAGGCTAAGCGTCATAAGCAGTATGATCACCGGCCGGATGCCGGGCAGCGTAATATGCCACGTCTGGCGCCACCGGTTCGCCCCGTCGATGACGGCCGATTCGTAAAGCGCCGGGTCGACGCTGGAGAGCGCGGCCAAGTACACGATCGTGCTGAAGCCGAACTCCTTCCATTCGTTGGAGACGACAACCGTATAAGGGAACCAGGTATTGTCACCGAGGAAAAAGATCGGATCGATCCCGATCGAAGCGAGCACTTTATTAACGATCCCCTGCCCTGGCGACAAAATATCGATCAGAATGCCGGCGAGAATCGTCCACGATAAAAAGTGCGGCAAATAAATCAGCGTCTGCACCGTCCGCTTGAACACCGCCTTGCGTATCTCGTTCAGCAGCAGTGCGGTTACGATCGGGACGATGAGTCCTGCGACGATTTTCATCAAGGCGATGTAGATGGTGTTCCAGAATACCTCCATCGTGCTCGGAAGGCTGAATACGTACGTAAAATTGCGCAAGCCGACCCATTCCGAACCCCAGATGCCTTTAATCGGGATGAACTTCTGGAACGCCATCGTCAGGCCGCCCATCGGAATGTAATGATAAATAAACACAATAATGGCGCCTGGCAGTAACATCAAGTGGAGCGGCAGCTCCCTAAGCCTTTTTCCTGTCAGCAGTTTATTAAACACCGCAGCTCCTCCTTCCTATCCGCTTACGTCTTGACGGGCCCCGCCCTGCGGCGGAAGCAAAGGGGCGGTAAGCCGCCCCTCTCCCGTTACTTCTTCTGCTTGGCGTACCAGTCGTTCACTTCTTGGGTGATCAGGTCTCCGCCTTGCTTCTTCCAATCGGCTACGAACTTGTCGAACGCGTCGATCGGCAGGTTGCCTGTGACGATTTTGACGAACGTTTCGTTTTTCAGCTTCTTGAGCTGCTCGTTCCGCTCCGCCATCGTCGCCGTCGGGGTCGTATAATATTCGTTCGAGACGAACCGGTCTTCCTTAATAATCTGATCGATGATGCCTGCCGAGCCGCCGGGGCCGTTCTGGGCGAATTCGCCCCACAAGTTTTTCTGTCCGCCCTTGTACAGCATGATCCGGTCGTACACTTTCTTGCGCTCCGGCGAGAGTTCCTCCGGTTTTATTTTCCCGTCCAGCACGGCGGTAGCCTGGCGGTAGTTCTCGATATTGTTGTCCGGCAAATAAATTTTAACTGGCGAATACGTCCAGACGGCCGAAGGGTCTTCTTTGCTCGGAACGATGTACTTGTAGTACACTTCTTCGGATTTGTTGTAATAATACGTCTGCAGCCAGAAGTCCATCATCTTGAATATCGCTTCCGGGTGTTTCGTCCCTTTCTTCACGACCCAGTAATAGCTGAAAATGTTGAGCGGAAGCTGCGCCTGAAACGGCTTGCCGTCCACCGTCGGCATCGGATACGCCTGCCATTCCTGATTCGGCGTCAGCGTGACGAGCGGGAAGTTCGCCGAGCCGCGGCCGCCGATCATCATCCCGATTTTGTTCGCGCCGATCGTCTCGTATACTTTATTGGCGTCCTTGACGATAAACTCCGGATCGAAGTGTCCGGCCTTGTACATCTCGCTCAGCTTCGTCAGCGCCTGCTTCATCTGCGGCTGAATATCGCCGTTCACGAGGCTTCCCGAACTGTCCTTCACCCAAAACCCGGTGCTCGCGTCGGTATAAGCCCCGTAGCCGTTCATCAGACCGGCGGCCATGCTGAGCTCCTTCTCCATCGCCAGCCCGAACGTATCGTCCTTGCCGTTGCCGTCCGGATCTTTTTTGGTGAACGCATCCGCAATCGCGAACAGATCGTCGATCGTTTTCGGATCGGGCAGGCTCAGCTTCTCTTTCCAGTCTTTGCGAATCCACAATATCGCAGGTCCTTCCTTGGCAACGCCGGACCACGGAATCGCCATCAGCTTGCCGTCGAACGTCGCCGACTTCAGCACCGTATCCCCGGCGCCCTGCATCACTTTCTTGATCGATTCCGGGGCGTGATCGTTATACACCTTCGTCAAATCCTCAAGCATGCCGGCTTCCTGCAGCTGCTTGAACTGCTGCGGCGTCGCCGCGAAAAAATCGGGAATCTCGCCGGAGGCGATCATCAGGTTCGACTTTTTATCGTATTCCGTCGAGGGGACGTACCACTGGGTTTTCACTTTAATGCCGTATTTCTCCTCCAGCGTCCGCGTCCATATATTATTGTTAATATCTTCGCCGTTAAAAAACTTGGTCGTCGGGAAGCTGTAATTCACCGTCGTCAGCTCGATCGGAGGATCGTACTTCTCCGGCACCGTCTTCGGCCCGCTCGTCTGCTGCCCCGTCTCTGCAGGTGTTTTCCCGGACGCGTCCCCCGCCGGCTCCGTTTTGCCGCAGGCAGCTAGCAGTGGAACCGCTACCAAACTTAGGCTGACCAGCATCTTTACCATTTTGTTTTTTGTCATACTGAACTTTGGCCCCTTTCGTCATCTCGTGATCAATGAATATGGCGAATCGCAAACGGCCGGCCGTTCGCACCGTTCGCCTTTCGTATGCCCATCTTATCCCGGCGCCGCTGCCTGGAACAAGAAACCGTTTCGCATCTCCTATTCCGAATCGAAGCTTTCCCTCCGAAAATGGCCGATTTATACCGTGCGGAATAAGAGTGGCGGAAATGAATAACCCGCATCTATAGTTGAAACCGATTACATCGATTATACTGAAAGGTGTGATCCGGTTGTACCGGAAACGATCGCCAAGACGATTCGGAGGGAGAACCTGTGGAACGACGACGCATCCGATTCAACGGAAACTCGCTATTCGCCAAACTGCTTCTCGGATTTATGGTCGTCATTCTCATTTCGTTCGCATTCAACTTGTTTGCCTACAACTTTTTTTACAATCAGATGCGCGACGAACTGATCCGCTCCAATACGACCGCCCTCGCCAATACGGTCGATGGTTACGAGACGCAGCTGCTCCAGCTGGACGATTTGCTTACCCGGTACTATTTCGACAATTCGGTCGCGGCACTCAAGAAAGGGAATATCGGCTCCGACTTCCCGATCGTCAACGAGCTGGCCGACGAGTTCCGTACGATTGTCAGCAATTACAATCTCGATCTGGAGAACGTGTTCATCTATTTTAAGGAGCAAGGTTTCGTCATTGACAAAAACGGGTATTCGCGGGTCGAAGAAATGTTCGGCAAATATTACGTCAGCCGCGATTACGGGCCGGAGTTTTGGGCCGAACAATTTGCCGAAGATTTTCACTTCCGCACGTTTCCGTCCGCCGAGTTTGACCGCCACCGGATCGAGCTGATGAATCCAGGGTCGTCCCGCTTCGTCCCCGTCATCGTCAAAAGCCAGATCGGCAGCCAGTTTTATGTAGGCGCGCTGATCGATGCGGACCGGATGTTCTCCGCTCAACTGCAGCGTGAAGACAATCCGTTTTATATGACGGGAAGCGCGGGACAGCTGTTCTACAGCGCCGGAGCCGTTCCGGCTGCGATGCCGGCCGCTCCTGCGGATGCCGGCAAATCGTTCGTGCTGCACGGAAGCGACTATTACTTCTACAAAACCGGCGAGCTGTCCGGACAAACTTACGTCAGCGTCATTCCGTACGAGACGATCGCGAGCCAGATGACCAAGATGAATGTGCTGCTGCTTACGTTGTTCGCCCTGTCGGTGCTGATCAGCATCGCGATCTCCGTTCTGCTGAGCGTCCGCTTCAAAAACCCGGTCCAGCGCATCCTGGAGGCGCTTCGCCAGATGAATCCGGTCATCCGGCAGACGAGCACGATCCACGAGTTCAACGTGATCAGCGAAAGCTTGCAGCATATGATCCAATCGGTTCACCGGAAAAACTCGCTGCTGCAAAAATACGGCTACCTGGACAAAATCAAAAGCATCCAGGCGCTCGATACCGAGGTGCAGGCGCTGGCCGATACGAAGCGGTCGTTCCACTTTATCATGTTTCACATCCATTACACGCGGGAATACGAGCTGCTGGGCCGCGACCGTCCGCTAAAAGCGACTTACTTTCTCGAGTTCATCAACCTGAACATGACCCAGACGTTCGCCGATTCCGTTACGATGCAGGTCGAAAAGGAGCGGATCTTGTCCATCGTGTTCACCGACCGCGACGAGTCCGAAGCGCTTACGGAAATGCTGTGCTACCTCAAGCAGATTTTCGACCGCGACAGCGCCTACTACCAGCTCACCATCGCCTGCTGCCCGAAGCTGTGGGAGCCTTCCGAGTTCACATCGGCCTATGAGACGGCCGGCGAGATGCTGCGGCGGCGCATGCTGAGCGGCGAAACGCAAATTATCGGCACTCCCGGTCCGCTCGAACCGGTCATATTCTGGACGCCCGAGGAAGAGCGAAGCTTCGCCTCCCATCTGGAGGCGGGCAACGAGCCGCAGCTGACCGCGCTCGTCCATAGCTCGATGCAGCGGCTGACGCGGCGGCAGGCGACCGCCTGGCATTACCGCCAGTATGCCGGCGATCTGCTCTCCAAGCTGCTGATGACGCTGATGGCGCACCAGATCGATACGAATTCCTTGTATGCGGGATATTCACCTTATGATGAGATGGAGCGGTTCGTCTCGGAGGCGCAGTACATCGAGCTGTTCGAGCGGCTGCTCGGCCAGGCGGCGCTGCTGATCCGCCAGAAGCGGGACGCCCGCGACCCGATCGTCGACTTCGTCGTCGGGTTTATCGAGAAGCATTACGGGGACGACATCTATCAGGATCTGATCGCAGGCAAGCTGAACATCTCAACCGGTTATTTGCGCAACTATTTCAAGGAGAAGACCGGTCAAAACTTAAGCGACTACCTCAACGAGATCCGGATCGGAAAAGCAAAGGAAATGCTGGAGGAAACCGAGGAGAAAATTCAGGATATCGCCGCCAGAGTCGGCTATCAGAACGCCAATTCGTTTACCCGGATGTTCCGGCGCCTGACCGGACTGACGCCCGGCGAGTACCGGAGAGACCGGATCGTCAATCCGCAAAAGTAAAGAGCAGGCCCAAGGCCCGCAAGCTCACAAAAAAAGGTCCCCCCGAATCGTTACTTCAACGAATCGGGAGGGACCTTTAGACGTTCCTGTCGGTTAAATCAGATCCGAGCGCTGCAACAGCTTCCGAATCATAACGGCAACCTCGGCCCTCGTAATGAAGGCTTCCGGTGCAAGCAGAGAATCGTTCCGTCCGGTGACGATGCCCGCTTGCAGACTATCGGTTACGCCGCTTGCCGCCCATTCCGCCACACGATGGGCATCCGCAAACGCACCCGGCAGCACTCCGTCTGCTTGAGACGTCTGCTTCGCCTTCAGACCGGTTATCTTCATCGCATTTGCGATGATCACCATAGCTTGTTCGCGTGTAATCTTGTCTGTCGGACGGAAGGTTCCGTCGTCGAACCCGCTGATCAGTTTGTTCGCGTACGCCGTCAGGATCGCTTCGCTGTACCAATCCGCGGCGTGCACGTCCGGGAACGGCGCAGTTCCTTTCTCGGGCTTCAACCCGAGCCCTTTGACCAGGATCGCGGCAAATTCCGCGCGGGTAATATCCATGTCCGGGTTGAACAGGCTATCGCCGATCCCGCCGACAATCAGACGCGAGCCCATGTCGTTCACCGTGTCCTTGGCCCAATGTGCGGCGACATCCCTGAACTCCAGCGGATTCCAGATGACGGAGTAAGCGCTGTTCGTCAGGCTGTTGATTTTGGCATAGTATTTGCCGTCCACCTTCACAATCTTGGTCGGCACGTGGCGGACCGTTCCATCCGCATCCGCTACGACGCCTGTAGTGATTTTGCCCGGGTCGACCCCATCCGGGATCGCGATCATTCTTTCCACATATGCGTCAAATCGGGTTACCTCGACTGTCGCATCGCCATAGATCGCCTTAACCGCAAAGTCGAGCGGCGGAACGACAATCGTATACGACTCTTCTCCCGCAGCGTTCTGCATCGCCTTCACGGCGTCTGCCGGCGGTACGCCGATTTCGATGCGCACTTTGATATCCGATAGCGCCACATTCTTCCCTAGCTGCTCCGAGATCGACCGGATGTTGATTTGCCGGGCGGGCAGCGTATAGACCGCATGGTCAGTTTTGATCTCCACGACCGCTTGTTTCCGTTCCATGCTTTGCACCATTTGACCGTTTAATTCGCCAATCGCCACATCTGTATCCGCCAAGACCGGAATAGTAATGACCGCATGCTCACCTTCCGCCGCGAGCTTCTCCTCCAGCTTGCCCGGATCGACCGTAACCGTCGTAACCGTCCGTTCATTTACGGTAGCGGTTGTCGCCGCGCCTATATGCTCTGCCTTGCCGTTAATCCAGACGTCGACTCCCGTGCCTGACTTATCCGGAGAACCCGGAACGGTCGGCACCGAAGGCGTTCCGCTGCCGTTTCCGGCGCCTCCATCGTCATCAGACGGCGACGGGGTCGGCTGGACCGCATTGGAAGGCGCGGACGGCAGGCTGCCGCCTACCGAGTTAATCGCCTTTACGGTAAACGTATATGTCGTCCCGTTCTGCAAGCCCGTTACCCGGATCGGACTGGCAGCCCCGGTCGCCTTCATGTTCCCCGGCGAGGCCGTCACTTCGTAGCCGGTTACGGCGCTGCCGCCGTTATTTGCGGGCGGTGTGAACGCTACTGTCGCTTCTCCGTCACCTTCTGTAGCTACGACGTCCGTCGGAGCCGTAGGCACCGTCACCGGGATCGCGCTGACCTGATTGGACGCCGGACTATCTCCGCCCGGACCTGCGGCCTTCACGACAAAATAATACGCGGTGCCGTTGGTCAAGCCCGTAGCCGTGTAACCGTACACCGCACCGCTTACGGTTGCGACTTCGCTTCCATACGTGCCGGAAGTGACGCTTTGGAATACTTTGTACACGGTCGAGCCCGTCACAGGACTCCAAACCAGCGTGATTTGTCCGTTACCGGCTTCGGTCGCTTGCAGCACCGGCGCCCCCGGTGCGGGGACCTGCGGCACGGCGCTAACTTGATTGGAGGCCAGACTGTCTCCGCCGGCATTAACAGACTTCACGACGTAATAGTACGTTACGTCGTTGGTCAATCCGGTTGCCGTATAGCCGTACACGTCCGCGCCGACGGTCGTTACTTCATTGCCTTCCGTTCCGGCCGCCAAGCTTTGGAATACTTTGTACCCGGTCGCACCCGGAGCAGGAATCCAGGCCAGCGTGACTTGCCCGTCGCCGGACGCTGCCGACTGCAATAGCGGTGCCGGCGCCGGCGGTGTCGTCGGCGTTACGCTCCCTGACGGAGCCGACGGTAAGGAGTCGCCTTCCGCATTCGTCGCCACAACCGTGAACGTGTACACTGTGCCGGCCGTCAAGCCGGTTACGGCGATCGGGCTTGTCGCTCCGGTTCCCGTCTTCCCGTCGGGACTGGACGTTACCGTATAACCCGTGATCGGACTCCCCCCGTCGCTCAGCGGCGGCGTGAAGCTGACAAGAGCGGTGCCGTATAGAGCCACTGCCGTGACGCCGGTCGGCGCACCCGGCTCCCCGATCGGCGTCACGCTCTCCGATGGCGCGGATGCCTGCGAAGAGCCGATAGCGTTCATCGCGACAACCGTGAACGTGTACGCCGTGCCGTTCGTCAGCCCATATACCGAGATCGTACTCGTTAATCCAGTTCCAATCTTGCCCTCGGGGCTGGATATTACCTTATACCCCGTGATCGGTCTTCCTCCGTCGCTCACCGGCGGCGTAAAGCTGACCGCCGCTTGGGCGTTGCCCGCCGTGGCCGTCACCCCGGTCGGGGCATCCGGCTCGGCGGCAGGCGTGACGCTTGCCGTCGGCGCGGATGGCACCGAATCCCCTTTCGCGTTCGTAGCGACGACCGTGAACGTATATTCCGTCAAATTCGTTAACCCCGTTACCGTAATCGGACTGGCACTTCCCGTCTCCACCAGCCCGTCGGGACTGGACGTTACCGTGTAGCCGGTAATCGGACTTCCGCCGTCATCCGCCGGCGGAGTGAAGCTGATCGTCGCTTTTCCGTTGCCGGCAACTGCTGCCGCCCCGGTCGGCGCTCCCGGCTTCTCTATGGTAATGACAAGCTTCTGCACGCGATGATTGTTCATATCCGCCACGTAAAGCACGCCGCTTGTGTCCACTACCGCCACTCCATACGGATTAAAAAACTCGCCCAAGCCGCTTCCCTGCCCGCCTCCGCTCTTCCCCCACGCCTTCCATGTGTTCGTGGCGGCCGTCAGCTTTAAAATACGACTTTTGCCGACATCGGCTACGTACAAGTTGCCGCTGCCGTCTACCGTTACTTGGCGCGGAAAGCTGAAGGTTCCCAGGGCGCTGCCGCCATTTTTCCATTCGCTCCATTCGCCTGTAGATACCGTGAACTTCTGAATCCGGTTGTTATTCGTATCCCCGACATACACGTTTCCGTCGTCGTCTACCGCCACGCCTGTCGGCTGATTAAATTCGCCGAGGCCGGTGCCGGATACATTGCCGGTTTTACCCCAGGTGCTCCACGTGTTGTTGGACACCTGCAATTTCTGAATCCGATGGTTGCCCGTATCGGCCACATACACATTCCCGTTCTTGTCGACCGCCACGCCTTCCGCGCCTTTAAACTGGCCCGGCGCGGTTCCGGATTGGGAATCGCTTTTTCCCCACGAGGTGAGCAGAGCTCCCGCTGCCGACAGCTTGTACACTTTATGACCGCCGTAATTGTTGCCCATATCGGCGACATACAGATTCCCGGTTTTGTCTACAGCCACTCCAGCCGGGTTCGTATAGGTGACGCCCGTTCCAAAGTTGCTCCATGTGCCGGATTCGGTCAGCTTCTGGATGCGTTTGTTCAGAAGGTCGGCCGCGAACAGATCGCCGCCGCCGTTGACCGCCAAGCTGTACGGTTTATTGAATTCGCCCGACCCGGCGCCCGAAGACGAACCTGTCGCAACCCATTCGCTCCATGTCGTACCAGCGAGCTTCTGCACGCGATGGTTGTTCGAATCGGCGACATACATTGTGCCTTCCTGGTCCACCGTAACGCCCATCGGCGAGTTAAACTCGCCCAGGCCGGCCCCCACTGCTCCGCCGGTTTTTTTCCACTCGCTCCAGCCGCCCCCTGCCGCCAGTTTCTGGATGCGATTGTTGCCGGTATCCGCGACGTAGACGTTCCCATACTGATCCACCATCACCCCGAACGGAGCGCTGAAATGCCCCATTAAGCTTCCCGACGTAGTGCCGTTCCCCCACTGGCTCCATGTGCCGCCCGACATCTTCTGGATCCGGTTGTTGCCGCTGTCGGCCACATACAGATTGTCGCTGCCGTCTACCGCCAGCCCGCGCGGATTACTGACTTCACCTAAGCTACTCCCCGATCCGGCCAACTCGCCCCAGACGGTGCCTCCTGCCGCCAGCTTCTGGACCCGGTTGTTGCCGCTATCGGCCACATATACCGTACCGACGCTGTCTACCGCGATCCCGTACGGCTTATTGAAACCGGTCCACGAACTCCATGTATTCGTCGAGGCATCCAGCTTCTGAACGCGATTGCCGTAAAATTCCGACACGTACAGGTTCCCCGCAACGTCCACCGTCACCCCGACAGGTCCGTTAAAGCCCAGATTGCTGCTGACCGACTGCCAGCTGCCGGTCGCCTTATCCAGCTTTTGAACCCGCTGGTTGCTGGAATCGGCCACATATACATTCCCGTGGCTGTCCGTCGTCATCCCGATCGGGAAATTAAACGTCCCCGCATCGGAGCTTGGCTTCGGCCCGATCCGGCCGTATTGACTCCATGTCTCCGCCGCATGCGCCGGAATGCCGAACGCGATTGTCCATACGATAAGCAAGGCCAGACCAGCCGCGGCTAGTTTCCCCATCTTATATTTTGCCTTTCTTGACCTCATTGTTGGCATCCTCCCGCATGAATAGTAGCCTACCGGCGATATTCGCCGTATTTCGAACTCATTCGACGGCAATCGGGTCTATTATACAAGCCTGCGATAAACGGAAAATAAACAACAAAAAGCCATTGGAATCGGATCGACTCCAACGGCTCTCGACAGTCCTTGCTTATGGCCCCATTTTCGTTATAAAATGTTTCATCCGCGGATCAGGCTTCGCCCCAAGCTCCTTCTCCAGCATCTCCTCCATCACCCGGTATTGCCGGAACGCCTCGTTTTTTCTTCCCAGCTCCGCGTAAAGGCGGATCGCCTCATGATGGATATCTTCCCTCATCGCGTCCAGCTTTAATATTTCGCTAAAGTAATGCAGCGCCTGCTGCGGTTTGTTGATCCCGATATGGAATCTCGCGCCCGCTTCCAGCAGCTCGATATACTGCCGTTCGAGCGAGCGCGCCAGCTCCGCCGCCCATTCGTAGTCCTTTCCCTGCAGTAATCGTCCCGTATACAGCGCCTCCGCCCGTCTGAACAGTTCGGCCTGTTTCTCCGGAGCCTGCCGGATTTGCTTGAGCAATCGCTCGAACTCGTACAGATCGCAGCGAAGGGCGCCCTCCCTGATGCCGATTTCGTGTTTGCCGGCCGCGAGGAACGAATCGGACTCGCCGTTGTCGAACGCTTTGCGAATGTAATACAAGGTCGAGTTCAAATTTTTCAGCGCTTTGTTCTTTTCCAGACCGCTCCATAACGTATCGACGATTTCTTCCCGGCTGACCGTTCCTTTGCATACGAGAAAAGCGAACAGCTCCTCGGTTTTGGGACTTCTCAGCTTCACCTGCACCTGGTCCCGCTCTCGCCGGTATAGTTTCAACCCGTTAAACAGAAGGACCTGAGCGGAGGAGCCGTCTGCAGCCGCGGACCGATGACGCTTCCGGATTTTATCCAGTGTCCGGGACAGCCGCTCGGCGGTTACGGGCTTCAGCAAATAATCCAGCGCGTTTCGATCGAACGCCTGAACCGCATATTCGTCATAGCCGGTTACAAATACGATATCGATCGAGTCGTCCAAGTCGTGCAGCAGGGTGGAAAGGAGCATACCGTCAATATCCGGCATGGAAATATCGAGAAACGCTACGTCTACCGGATTCGTCTTGGCGAATTCATACGCCTCGGCCGGGTTCAGGAAAGCCGCGCACAATCCGAGCTCTCCGCTCTCCGACAGCAAAATGCCCAGCCGCTGCACCGACAGCTCCTCGTCATCCACGATCATCGCCCGCAGCATATTTGATCTCCTCCTTTCGTCCGTTCGGCTGCACCGGAATAACGAAGGAAACCTTCGTCCCGCTCTCCTCCGCGCTTTCGATCCGTATCCCCTCCCCATACATCAGCCTGAGGCGGCGGTCGATATTCCACAGCCCTACTCCCCTCTTGTCCGTATCCATGCTTTGCACGGCCTCCAGCGTTCGTCCGCTCATCCCGCGTCCGTTGTCCTCCACGGTGCAGCGGACTGCTGCATTCCCTTCCTTCTTGACGGAGAGGCGCACGGTCCCTCCCGACGATCTCGACATAACGCCGTGCCGGATCGCGTTCTCCACAAGCGGCTGCAGGAGCAGAGGCGGCATCCGCATAGCCACCGGGAATTCGTCCACGTCGTATTCCACTTGCAGCCTGTCGCCGAAGCGCGCCCGCTCGATATGGATATACGCCTTCACCAGCTCCATTTCCCGGTCCAGCGTCGTAACCGACTCCAACTGCTTAAAATCGAAGCTGCCCCGTAAATATTGCGAAAGCTGCAGCGTCAGCTCCTCCGCCTTCCGGGGATCGACCATACACAGCGTAGCGATGGAATTCAGCGCGTTGTACAAAAAATGAGGCTTGATCTGGGAACGCAAAAACGCAATCTCCGCCTCCTTGGCCGTCTTCACGGATGCCTTCAGCCGGGTCAAGCTCCGGACGCGCGCCATAAGCTCCTCCGGTTCATACGGCTTGCCGACAAAATCATTCGCTCCGCTGTCCATCGACCGTTTCGTCTCGGCCGCCCGGTTTTTGGCCGTCAGCATCAGAACCGGCATCTCGAAGGCGGAGTACCGTTCCCGGATTTGGTTCAGCACTTCGTATCCGGACATATCGGGCATCATCATATCGAGCACGACGAGCGCAATATCCGCGGCACGGGACAGCTCGTCCAGCGCCAGCCGGCCGCGATGAACCGCGATGACGGAATACCCCTCCAGCCGCAGCAAATTGATCATCGACTGCAGATTGGCGTGATCGTCGTCCACGACGAGAATGCGCTCTTCTTGTTCCCCCGCGATGTAGACCGGGTACTCTCCCGGCATTAGAGACGTCTGCGCATACGGCCGGTTCCCTTCCCATTCCCGGCTGTCGCCCGAAGCCGGCTCCGGCGACACCGGAATCGTAAACGAAAACGCCGACCCTTGTCCCGGGCTCGATTCAACCCGGATCGCTCCCCCTTGCAGCTCCACCAGCTTTTTCGTAATGCTAAGTCCGAGTCCCGTACCGCCGTAAGCTTTCGTCTCCGAGCTGTCCGCCTGCTCGAACGGTTGAAAGATGCGCTCGCGCATGGACGCCTCGATGCCGATCCCCGTATCCTCCACGAGTACCTCGACCTGATCTCCGCCCGCTTTGGCGCTGATTCGCACCCGGCCCGTGTCGGTGAATTTGACTGCGTTGCCGATCAGGTTATGCAGAATCTGAATCAAACGGTTGCTGTCCGCATAAACGACGGGCAAATCCCCGGATACGTCGTTCACGATCTCGATTTCTTTTCCTTCCAGCAGGAACGCATGAATCTGAACGACCGAATCGACGACCGCCTTCAGATCGACGCCGCTCCGATGAAGCGAGATGTCTCCATGTTTCATTTTCGAATAATCGAGCAATTCGTTGACCAGATGAGACAAACGTTTGCCGCTTTCGTATACGATGGCCAGATGGCGCGCCTGCTTTGCGGTTACCGGTCCTTCCACCCCCCGGAGAAGCGTATCGGTTATGCTCACGATGGCGCTTAGCGGCGTTTTCAGCTCGTGGGACGTATTGGACAGGAAGTCGTCCTTGATCTTGTCCAGCTCGAGAAGCCGGCTTCTCATCCCGTCGATCGTATGGTACGCTTCGAAGAAGCGGAGCACTACCAGAACGAGCATCATCAGATTGAACCAGACGATATAAAACTGCCCCAGCCATGCATGCTCCTTCAAGGAAAACGAAAACAGGATCATGTCGACCGAATACAGCAGCGCGCACAGGATGGCCGAAAAGAGCAGCAAAGACTTCAAGCGGTCGCCCTTGCCGCTTCGGACGTACAGGACGGCCGTCCTCAGTACGAGCCAGATCGTCAACGATTCATATACTAAAATAATAAACGGTTCGACCTTCGAATAAACAGGGATCGGCAGTACGACCACCAGCGCCGTATAAACGCCAAGGACAAGGATGAACAACCGGGCGAACGTAAGCGAGATGATATTCCGCTTTAACCGATAAAATAAGGCAGCCAATACGATGAAGCAGGCCAGCGAGCAAAAGTCTTTGATCTTGAACATAAGCTCAAACGGCAAGTCCGGAGCATACATCAGGAGAACCCGTTCCCCGACCAAGCCGTTGTATATCGCATAAAACAGGCAAAGCAAAGCGTACAGCAGCAGCGAGTAGTCTTGGCTCCGGTACCAGGCCGCCGTTACGAAGCAAATCGCGAAAATGAACGCAAGCGTAGCAAGGATCGCAAACGTCCCCAGCTCGTGCGCCTTGCTCTTCTGCTGGGTCGCCAGCATCGCGGCCTGCTCGCCGAAATAAAGGGAAGCCGGAATGCCCGAATTGGCGTAATCGAAATTAGCCACGTGAACGACGATCTCGATATCGCTCCCTTTCCGGGCGGAGAAAAAGCCGATCTGCGGGACGTTGCCGGCCCTGTAGTCTGCCGCCGCGTCGGAGGGATTGCCGTCCTCGAACAGCTTGTGCCCGTTCGCATAGACGGCGCTCGAAAACCGGATGTTCGTCTTCTTCAACGCGACTCCCCCGTCGAACGGCACGTTTTTCAGCACCATCCGGTACGTCGCGTACCCGTGAGCGGGTAGCTGTTGTCCGCTGACCGTTTTGCCGTTCCATACGGAGGGCACCTTGATTAGATCGGGAAACGACGGGCTGTCCGCTCCCGCCCGCCGGAATTCCTCCGGGGTCAGCAATCGATTCCAATAAAACTCCCATTCGCCGTCCAGCCTGATTCGCTCGTTACGCTGGTAATCCCAACCGGAGAGGTCCATGATACCGCTGCGAACCCTCAACTCCCCCGGCTGGTCGTCACGATTCATTAGGATGGAGAACGGTATTAACGAACTGGCCAACAATGCGACAAAGCACACAAGTACAATTCTTCTGAGCAATGGATCGGCTCCTCGCAACCTCTTAGTTATGAAAACTAATTCGACAAAATCCTTCATTTCCCTCCAAAAGCTGAGGTTTGCCGGATGCGGAGCGGTCAGCGCCTGTAAAAAACAAACATCCCGACCGCTCTTTAAGCGGTTCGGGATGTCCGGATAGGCGGCAGCAGCAATGGTGGCTGATCTGCGCCCGGTTATTTTCGAATTAATGGATGTCCTTCTTCTTGAACCGTCCGCCCTTCACGTCATGAATGTTGCCTACCGCGAGGAATGCGGAGCTGTCCAGCTCTTCCACAATCGACTTCATCTTCGCTTCTTCCAGCCGGGTAATAACGCAGAAAATGACCCGTTTCTCTCCGCCCGTAAAGGCTCCTTCCCCGTGCAGGTACGTAACCCCCCGTCCCAGACGCTGAATAATCGCCTGCCCGATCTCTTCGTGCTTCTCACTTATGATCCAGACCGATTTCGATTCGTCGAACCCTTCCACCGTTACATCGATCATCTTGTAGGCGATAAAGTAAGCGATCAGCGAATACATCGCGCGGTCCCAGCCGAATACGAAACCCGCCCCGGCCAAGATGAAAATATTGAAAAACATGACGATCTCGCCAACCGAAAACGGAGACTTCTTCGTAAATAAAATCGCAACGATCTCCGTTCCGTCGAGCGAGCCGCCGAAGCGGATGACCATGCCCACGCCGACGCCGAGAATAATGCCGCCGAACACCGAAGCAAGCAGCGGATCATCCGTTAGCGGACTCACCGGGTGAAGAAGCCAGGTGCCGAGGGACATGATTGATACCGCATATAACGTGGACAAGGCAAACGTCTTGCCGATCTGCTTATAGCCCAAATACAAGAAGGGTAAATTAAACAACAATAAAAAGACGCCAAGCGGAACATGAGTCAATGCGGACGTAATGATCGAGATGCCTACGATACCGCCGTCAATTATACTGTTAGGTACAAGAAAAATCTCCAGGCCGACCGAGAATAACGCGGCCCCGAACGTCAGGAAGCATATTCGCTGGAGCAGCTTCATCCGCGTAATATGGGTATGCGATTTGGCTTTGGGCTGCGTTGCATGCAGCTCTACTGTGTCTGTTTTCATCGAGAACCTCCCTGTATCATGGCTTGCAAGAACGCCGGGTTCCCGTGCGTCCCGAACAAATGGTCACAACAAATAACCGCCCTAGATTGTAATCAGGCCAAATAAACGCACTTCAATAAGAGCCTAACAAAAACGTCTAGACGGATAAGTAATTGGATGTGAATTTGATCGGACGAAGCAGCAGACTCTTCATCAGGAGAGGGATTACAAAGGAAAAGTGGGGCATCCGGACCGATAGGGCCAATCCTAATGCGAGCAGCGTTACGGAAAAGGCCGCATAGGGGACGTCTGATTCCGGCTTATCGTAGTTTTGTCCGAGAACGGCTGCGCCGGTGCAGCCTGGAGCTCCCGAAGATACGGCGGGGATAGCGCTGGAGACAGGAGTGACGACCGTTTCGATCGTGGGCATGAGAAACGACCAGATTAAAAGGAATGCGGAAATCAGCTTAACAAAAATCCGCGCGCCTCTGTCCAAAGTCATCGTTTCTCCCCCTTTCCAACTATCTCTCTATAGGCAGAATATCACAAATTCACGCAAATTTCAAAACTTTTTACCCTGGTATTGCCATTTCCCCCCTTTCCCTCCGTTTTTCTTCCGATATCGCATTAATGAAATGAACCGCTTCTTTTTCCTTTATCCATGCGCTGCTTCGCCATTATACATCTTTGTTGCAATCCACTTTTAAAGGACGACAAAACCCGGCATGATCCGCACGAGAGCAACTTCCCCGCGGGATAAATACCGGGTTTTCCGATCCCCTTTATATTTACGCCTTCAACGTTCTCCATTCCTGGTCAAGACCCAATCCGCGCAGATCCGCGACCGTATGGTTGCGTTCCGCCTCGTACAGCTTCCAGATGACGCGCAGTCCTTGGAGGCTGGTCGGCCCGTCCGTAATCGGACGCGTGCCGTCACGGATGCAATCGAGAAAATGTTCGAGTTCATGGTTGGTCATTTTGCCCGAAGCTCCGGCTTCGTACAATACTTTCTTCCGCGACTCCGAATCCAGATTCGCCTTCTCTTCCTTGATCGCCGTATGGGCGTACAGCTTGTTCTCGGCAAGGTTGATTTCCAGCATTCCGTTGGTACAGTGCGCGTGGAGACTCCAGCCGAGCCTCGTCCCGCGGGCTCCCCACGTTCCGAAGTGATAACCGAGCGCACCGCTTTCAAACTCGATCGTAACGTTGCTCGTTCCTTCCTTCTCCATCCACGGGGTTCCGAAATTCGTACCCAGATGCGTTCCGCGGACAGGGCGTCCCAGAAACCAGAGCAGCAAATCCACGTAGTGGCAGCCATGGCTGAAAAATTGCCCTCCGCCCAGCCGCTTCGCGGACAGCGCCCAGTGTCCCGGCTGGTAACGCGTATATTGTTCGGTCCAGACCGACATCTGGAAGCATTCGCCGTATTCTTTGGAGTCGATCAGCTCTTTCAGCTTCAGGATGATCGGCCAGAAACGTACCGGATAGGCGGTCATCAGCACTTTGCCGACCCTCTCCGACGTCTCGATCAGATCGAGGCACTCCTCCTCGGTATTGCACATCGGTTTCTCCATCAGCACGTGCTTGCCCGCTTCCAGGCAAGTTTTGCCGACTTCATAGTGAAGGTCATGCGGCAGTACGACCAGTACGGCGTCGACATGGTCCAGCAGATCGTGGTAATCGCTGACGGCATGCTTCGCTCCTGTCAACTCGGCCGCTTTCTGTGCGCGCTCCAGCTCGATATCGCACGTAGCTGTAATCTCGACCCGTTCTCCCAAATACTGAAAACCTCCCGAGTGCGATCCGGCCATTCCTCCGCAGCCGATAACTCCAAGACGAACTTTGCTCATGATGATCTTCCCTTCCCCCGCTTTGCGGCACTATTAGGCGCGATCAAAAAAGCATAGTGAACCGTAAGATCGGCCAACATAGGTTAGCCGTTTTTTTGATCGCGCCTTAGGTCTGTTCTCTTTCCTAGCTCCATCATAACGGGATCAGGGCAAGCGATCTTTGTCTTTCCGGTCCGATGTTTTGCACTTTTTTGGGCGGCTGACTGCAAAGGCCGGTTTGAGGAATCATTTTAATAAGGCATGGACGAATTAGTGCAAATATTTATATTCGGACTGCTCCGGACTGTCGAACGGCATCATATTCACTACTGCGGCAGGATCGATAGCATGCAACGCTTCCCGGAAACGGCCTTCGTCCTTTTTGGCGATGACCGCCAGGAGATCGCCTCCCGCCTCTCTGGAAGCCGAGGGGGCGGACTTGGCCTGGAGGAACGAAACAGCCGGACCCAGCTGTTCCTTCATATCGGAACAAAGCGCAGCAGCCGATTGGAGACTGTGAATCCGCACCAGTGTGTACTTGTGGTAGCCTCGTATCATATACCGCAGCGAGCGGTACGCCAAGTAATAAGCGATAACCGAGTAGAGCGCCTGCTCCCAGCCAAATAAAAAACCGGCGACGGCGAGCACGAGCAGATTAAACAGCATGATCAGCTCGGCTACCGACAACGGAACTTTCCGCTTCACCCAATGGGCGGCTTCATTCACACCGTCCGTATAACCGCCGATGCGAAGGATCAGGCCAGCTCCTCCGCCAAGCGCCAGCCCTCCCAGTACCGAAGCGGCCAGCGGATGCTCGGTCAGCGGCGGGATCGGGTCCAGCAGCAGCGTTACGGCCGCCGTGACGCCGAGGGCGGCCAGCCGCACAACGGCGGAGTTTTGCCCGCGCCGGGGAACGGCCAGAAACAGGAACGGGACGTTGATCAGAAACAAAAACAGTCCCAGCTGCATCTCGGTCATGTGCGACAGCATAATGGAAATCCCTTGGGCGCCGCCCGTCACAAGCCGGTTCGGCTTCAGAAACAGCTCGAGCCCGACTGCGATCAGCACGGCTCCGGCACAAAAGGACAAGACGGCGAGCCAATCGATCCTAATCGGCTGACGGTGAAACCGGTTCGGACGAGGTCCTTTCATGGCGCCCCGCATCGGTCTCAGCCCTCCCGTTCGGCAGACTGGACACGATCGGCCGGCTGAGCGTTATCTTTTGGCTGCAAACGCTCCTTTCGTCCGTAAATCAGCTTGTAGATCGTTTTCGACTCCTTGGTAAGCAACGGGCCCAAAATGGCAAGGATGAGTACGTACAGCGCTGCAAAAGGCTGCAGCAGCGGCAGCAGCGAGCCCGCTTTGCCCAAATTCGCCATTACGATCGAAAATTCACCGCGCGAAACGATCGTCAGACCGATATTAACCGACGCCTTTTTGGACAGTCCCGCGCTTTTGCCTGCGAGCATCCCTGCTGCGAAGTTGCCGATCAGCGTCACCACAACGGCGCCGAGCGACAGCCAGACCGCGCCTCCGAGCGTAGTCGGATCGATCGTAAGACCGAAGCTGAAGAAAAACATCGCCCCGAAGAAGTCGCGGAACGGCAGAATCAGATGCTCGATCCGCTTCATATGCTCGGTTTCGGCCAATACAAGACCGACCAACAGCGCGCCGATCGCCTCGGCTACGTGGATCGTTTCGGAGAAACCCGCTACGACCATCAGGCCGCCGAAGATGACGAGCAGAAACAGCTCGTTGGACCGGATGTCGAGCACCTTATTCAGCAGCGGGACCGCTTTGCGTCCGATAATAAGAACGGCGAGCATAAAACCTAGCGCGATAAGCGCCGAAATGGCTACGCCGACGAACGAAGTCGAACCGCTGAGCACAAGACCCGACAAAATGGAAATATATACGGCCAAAAATACGTCCTCAAACATGATGATGCCAAGAATCATCTCCGTCTCGGAGTTGGCCGTTCGTTTGAGATCTACGAGCACCTTCGCCACGATAGCGCTTGAGGATATCGTCGTAATACCCGCAACGACGAGAATTTCTTTAAAGGGCAGGCCGGCGAAGTAGGCGAACAACAGGCCGAGCGTAAAGTTGATCGCGATATAAATCGTGCCGCCGACGGCAATCGATTTGCCCGACTTGATCAGACGCCCGACCGAAAATTCCAGGCCGAGATAAAACAGTAAAAATAAGACGCCAAGTCTGCCCAAAAATTCGATGAACGGGGCGCTTTCAATAAAACGGAAGTCGAAAACGCCGATTTTGGGAGCGTGCGGGCCAACCGCCATTCCGATCAAAATATAAAACGGAATGACTGAAAATTTCAGTTTGGCCGACAATATTCCGGCCACGGCAATGAGCACGACAGCGAGACCGATCTCCAGCACGATGTGATCCATAATCAATCACTCCCGTGCAGAAGAAGTTGTTTCAAAGCCTTCAGATGAACCCGCTCGCCCGCCACAATCAGCGTGCTGTCAGCCGTCAAGGCATACTCCGGTCCCGGATTGATATGATGGGTGTGACTCCGTTCAATCGCGGCAATGATGCTCGCCCCCGTCTTCTGACGGATATCGAGCTCTCCGATCGTCCGCCCGACACAGTTCGCATTCGACTCGATCCGGTACCACTCGATAATCAGATCGTTCAGCGCCATCTCGATCGTTTCAAGCGCCTTCGGCTTATAGTTCATCCCGCCCAGGATCGCTGCGGCGGCACGCGCCTCGTCGTCCTCCAGCGTAACCATCGAGACGCTGTCGTCCAGATCCTCGTTATCGAAATGATACATCTCTCTTCTGCCGTCATCATGGACGACAATCACCAATTTGTCTCTGGAGCGCGTCTCCATTTCATACTTGCGGCCGATTCCCGGCAAATCTGATTCTCTTACTGGTTTCATCCATCCGCCTCCGATCTCTATATTCGATCGGCACTTTCCGGATGCGGCATGCCCTTGCTATATAAGTTTGACTGCGGGTCCGCTCCTGTGGAACTGCGGCCTGCTGCCACCTGTCAACATTTGCATAAACGGCCTTTTCCAATAGAAAAAAGGGGTCCCGTCCATACGGCTGTCAACTTACATAGAAATGAACGCGATTTTCGGACATGCCAAACAACACTCTGTGCCGAACGTAAAAAAATAACAATTGGCTTGGAGTGATTAGTATGACCGAAAATTTTAAATTACATAATGGGATGTGAATTTCAGGGGACGCAAAAGCAACTGCTTGCGAAGAAGCGGTATGGGGGGCGCAAAACGGTCCAGCCGATTGCGGATACGATTTTCAAGAGATACGATGCAGCCGACAAACAATGTCACGACGAGAGCCGGCAAAAACATGCGCAGCTTGGTCAGCATATGCGCAGGAGAGCTTAAAGGCGAATGAATCGTTGCGGATGCCGATACGGCGGGAATGGTTTTGGATACGGGAGTAACAACAAGCTCGGCCGTCGGCATAAGAAACGACCATACAAGGGCGAACATAACGAGCAGCTTAATCGTTACCCGGGATTTCTCGCGTATTATCAAGATGTCCTTACCTCCTTTCCGGATAGCATATCCTCATTTTATCATAGAAAAAAGCGATATTTCAAACTTTTTTCATGGTTATCGGTCCTTTCATCGCTTTCCCTTAGGATATCTCGATATATCTCGATATTCCCTTCCGGGGAGAAAAGATGCGTCGCAGGGCATGCAGCCAGCGGACTATCGCTCGACAATCAAGGCGGGTATATTCGACATTTGGATCCATTAAATTACATAATTTTACATAATAAATAACAAAACAAAAGATAAAACGAGATTCCACAACGATTATCGGGATTTATTGCATAAAAAGAGGAAAAAACCAACCAAACGAACCTTGTTTCCGTTTGCTTTACCGCTATATAATAAGGTAATTTATTGCCGGCCCTTGCTCCCCTACCGCATGTGATCCAGACGGCCCGGTTTTAAATCGGAACAACCATTCGAACGAACGGAGGTATGATGTAGTGAGAAGAAAAAGGTTCGTATTTTTTCTTTCCGCCTTTGTAACCGTTTTCGCTGGGTGCTCTAACAGTCAACAACCAACCGACGTCTCGGTCAAACCGGCGGAAAAGCCGCTCGATCCCGTCAAAATCCGGGTCCACCAGCTGGGGGGATATTTTACGGATCAGGATTTCAACGAACTGATTGCCGAACCGGTCAAGAAAAAGTATCCACACCTGACCGTGGAGATGGACAAAACGACGGAAGATTTGCCGGAGCTGCTCTCCAAGGGCGAATCGATCGACTTCCTCGTTACTTACCACGGCCGCCTGACCGCCTATAAGGATTTAGGCGTGTATCTCGATTTGCTTCCGCTCGCCAAGCAGTACAATTTCGATCTCGGCCGGTTCGACCAGGGCGCTCTGGATACGATCATCGCGAACTCGGAGAAAGGCGAACTGTACGCCCTCCCTTACGCCAACAACTTAAACGCCCTCTACTACAATAAAGACATATTCGATAAATTCGGCGTCCCCTACCCGAAGGACGGCATGCTATGGGAAGACGCTATCGAGCTTGCCAAGAAAGTAACCCGCAAGGACAATGACATTCAATACCGCGGCATCGAAGTTGACGACCTCAACCGCCTCCTTTTCCCCCTGTCTCTCAACATCATCGATCAGAAAACCGATAAAGTGCTGGTGAACAACGACCCGTACAAAAGGGCGTTTGACATCGGCAAACAAATCTATTCCATCCCAGGCAACGAGTTTATAGGCGGCTCTCCGATCGATCGGTTCCTGAAAGATAAAACCGTTGCGATGATCCCGACGATCAATCTGTTTCTGCGGCTTAGACAAACCCCGGATCTGAACTGGGACGTGGCCCAATTCCCCAGCTACAAGGAGAAACCGGATACGTACGGCATGTACGACCTGCACTGTATGATCCCGATGGCGATGAGCAAAAACCGGGAGGACCAGATGCGCGTGCTTGAGGTGCTGTTCTCCGAGGAAGTGCAAACCGTCATGTCCAGAAAATCGGCCAAACTGTCGGTCATGAAAGACCCGAAATTCAGGCAAGCGTTCGGCCAAGACCTCCCCGAGCTGCAAGGCAAACATATCGAAGGCGTATTCAAGAGCAAATCCGCGGCCGCACCGCCCAACTCGAATTATTACTCGAAAGCGTACAGCCTCCTGACCGCCGAGTACACGAATGCCGTCAAAAATGTGAAGGACGTCAATACGGCGCTTCGCGACGCCGAAGATCAGATCAAGCAGCACATCGTCATGGAGAAAGGCAAGGGCAACTGACGTTTGTCCGCCGCGAATCGGAACGCTCCCAGGCACAACCCCTTCCAACAACCGTTGGAGGGGGTTTTAATGCGCTACCACTATATCCACGAGAAAGCTTACCCTAGGTTCAACTTCTACGGAACCCTTTTATTCAGCGCGTCGTCCAATAATCGAGGTGAACGAAAAGTGGGTTTGGACTATTTGAGCACGCTGTCCGACAGTACGGACAAAAACGTCATTCTGCGCGACTTGATGGAACGTTACGGCAATGATGTGTGGAACTACGCGTTTTTCCTGACGAGCCGTTTCGATCAGGCGGACGACATCTTCCAAGACGTCTTCATCAAGGTGTACCGCAGCATGTTCTCGTTCCGCGGGGAATCGAGCGTCAAGACATGGCTGCTCGCGATTACGCGAAACGTCGCCAAAGATCACCGCAAATCGGCATGGGCCCGCCGGGTGCTTCTGATGGCAACGATCCGCAGGTCGGAAACGGCTTCCTCGACGGAAAAGGAAGTGCTGAGCCGGATGGTCAGCGGCGATGTCTGGAAGGCGGTTATGGACCTGCCTGAGAAGCTGCGGGAAGTGCTGCTCTTATACGCCCACCACCAGTTGACCGTACCCGAGATCGCCTCCATGCTGAATATCTCCCAAGGCACCGTCAAGTCCCGGCTTCACCGGGCGCGGGCGAAGGTGCCGTTATTGCTGAAGGAACAATTGTCCGATTCATACTAACCGGGGAGCAAGGGGGCGACGAAGATGAGGCCGAAACGATTCCCAGATTGGGAAAAAGAGCTTAAACATTTTCCTTTAAATCCGAAGGGCGTACCGCCCAAATTAATGAATAGCGTGGAGGAACGAATCGCCATGGAAGCGACACCGAAACGATCCCGAAGTAAAGCGTGGGTTGCCGCCGCCGCGCTGCTGCTTGCTTCTGCCATCCTTTTTACCCAGCGGGAGCCGATCCTCGGGCTGTTCAAGCAAAAGCTTGACACCCCCCAGTTTGACGTCAAGACGGAAAGGTCAATCAAAGTCCAATGGGTCGATGGCATGTCCTTTATGAGCCGTTATGGCAATGCCTTCATCATCCAATATCCGAATATGGACGTGGACACCGTCAACTCCCCGCCTTACGATCCGCAGAAGGACCGGGCGGTCCAGTTCGAGGAATTTATCGAGAAAGAAAAACCGGATGTCGTGTACGTGCCGATGGACGTCTATAAGAAACTGGCGGACAAAGGACTGCTGCTGCCGCTCGACCCGTTCATCCAAAAGGAAAAATACGATCTCGGCGTTTTCCAGGAAAGTGTAGTCGAAACGATCCGGGATTCCGGCGGGGGCAAGTTATACGGAATGGCTCCCAACTTCTCGACCCAGGCTCTTTATTACAACAAGTCGCTATTCGATAAATACGGCGTCCCGTATCCGACTGACCAGATGAGCTGGGAGGATGTACTCGCTCTGGCCCAAAGGTTTCCGGCAAACGGGCAGGGAGAAGATCGCGTATACGGATTGATCCCGTATTCGGCGTCCCCTTACGGCACGGCCGAGAGTATAGGACGTACGAAGGGAATCGGCCTGACCGATGCCGACGTCAGCAAGATGACGGCGAATACGGACGCCTGGCGCTCCATCTTCCAGTTCGTCGCCGACGGCGTGAAGAAGGGCTGGCTCTATGAATCGAAGCCGCTTACGGGCAGCGTATCCGGAGCCGATTTTTACAAACGCAACCCGTTCCTGACCGGCAACGCGGCGATGATGGTTTCGACGAACAGTACGGCAAACGACCTGATCCAGGCCAAGCAGCGGTATAATCTCGCCGATTTCGCTTGGGATATTGTGACCGAGCCGGTCGACCCGGCGAAGCCGAATGTCTCGTCCACGTTCCGGATTGACGAGATTTATGCGATTCCCGCAAATTCGGAGAATGCAAGGGACGGCTGGGAGCTGATCAAGTCGATCCACAGCGAAGCGATGACCAAAAAAGTTGCCTCTTCTTATACCGGCAATTTTGGATTGTACTCTCGCAAGTTCGAATCGCGGACGCCGATTACGTATAGGCTGGAAGCTTTCACGATGTTAAGGCCCGATGGTCAGGCAAGCAGCCTGGCCATTATGGATCGGCCTTTGTACACCTTGCTGTCGACGATCGTGAACGAGGAATTGAAGTCCGCGGCAGCCGGGACCAAAAGTTTGGACGACGCCATCGGCGCCATACAGCAGCGCGGACAAACGGCGATCGAGCAGGCGAAAGCGGAGAAAAAACCGTGATGGGGATGGGGGCAAAGAGACCGATGAAGTGGGATAACGTTGGAAAGAAAAGCCGCCATCCGGCGCCGGGCCGGTGGCTGACCCTCGGAGCGCTGGCCGCCCTGCTGGCCGGCTCCCTGCTGCTGGCCGGCTGCACGGCCAAACCTGCCGACGAGCAGACCCGGAAAGTAGTGCGCATACCGTTCGGCAGCGAGGAATCGTTTAATCTGACCTACGGGGACTATTTTGCGTTTAAATTTCCGGACGTCGAGGTAGAGATTATTCCAATCAATCAAATATTTGTGCCCGGAAAAAGCTACTACGATGCGTATGAAAAACTAATCCTGGAACAAAAGCCGGATCTGGTTATCGTACATTCTGAGTTATACACGCGTTGGGCAAATAAAGGGATGCTGCTCGATCTTGAACCGTTCGCCCGTAAAAGCGGCTTCGATCTGAGCCAGTTCATACCAGCCGCGATCGACCGCCTGAAGGAGAATGATGAAGGTAAGCTGTTCGGGCTGGCACCTGAAATTACAAGCTCAGGACTGTATTACAACAAAGATCTGTTCGATAAGTACGGCGTCCCGTATCCGAAAAACCAGATGTCATGGGAGGAGACGATGGAGCTGTCCCGGCGTTTCCCGGTCGATCCCGATCCGGAAAAACGGATCTACGGCATTCATCTGAAATATTGGACGACTTTCGATTTCATCCAAACGTTGGCGTCTACGGAGAACGCCTCTTATATAAGCCCGGACATGAAACGCTTGACATTCGATTCCGACATATGGAAGAAATCGTTTAAGCACATCATCGAAGGCTTTCGCAGCAAAAACTTGTATTACTACTACAAGGACGGCAAACCGGTTCGTTACGGCCCGGACGAGACGAAGGAGATGGACCTGTTCAGCAGAGGCAAGGCGGCCATGACGATCAGCGGCACCGAACAGCTGTTTCGGATGAAACAGTGGGGCACTCAGGATTTTAATTGGGACGTCGTTACGGTTCCCGTCGACCCGGCGAATCCGGAATACACGAGAAGCTTCGACGTCGGCACGGTTTTCGCCATTTCAGCCAACGGTGAAAACCCGGAGACGGCATGGAAAATCGTCCAATATTTCAACAGCGAGGAAGCGGCTAAGGTCAAGATGAAAATGGACGACGTGTTCTCCAGCCGGACCGCCTTCGCCACGACGAAAGACGGGCAAAGTCTGGAGCCCTTTTATATGCTGAAGCGAAAGAAAGAGGAGCTGGATCTTACCGTCACCGTGCCGGATACGTTTTATCCGGTGTTCAGCACTCCGTTCCAACTGTTATATATCCGCGAAATCGATGAAGCGGTGAACGGCCGCAAAACGATCGAGGAAGCGATCCACACGATTCAGACCGAAGGCCAGAAGCTGCTCGATCAAGCTTGGGCAGGAGGTACTTCTCCGCCGGCCAAGTAAGTAACTAAGTTAGTAAGTAAGGGGCTGTCCAAGGACATTTAGCGATTTGGCGCGCCCGCTTAGAAACGGTTTTCCTCGAGAAAAGGAACGCAACTTCCACTTTACCGTGGAAGTTACGTTCCTTTCGTTTGGAAATCGATCGGGGTGTTTCGCGTATCATGCGAACTCTTTTGGGAAAGCCCCCTTTGACGTGCAGCCCCATACGTTAGTGCGTGGACGGGAAACGGTACATTCGCTCAGCCATTCGTTGATCGATTTTTGGGATACCCGCTCGACTTCAGGTGAAGTCCGGGAGTCTGTAGACCTGTAAGCCCGTGAACCGTAAGCTCGTGAACCCGTAAGCCTGTGAACCTCATTCTTGTGAGCAACTTGTACTCGGCTACTCGGCTGCGTTGATCACGCCGCCCATGTGTGCAGGCTCTAGCAACAATAAGAGCCTTTGGTACCCTCCCCCATAAAGGGATGAGAGAGACGAATAGAGGCGGTTTCTGGTTTACGGTTTACGCTCTCCGGTTTACGCTCTCCGGTTTACGCTTTCCGGTTTACGCTTTCCGGTTTACGCTTTCCGGTTTACGCTTTCCGGTTTACGCTTTCCAGTTTCCGCGCCCCTCCCAGCTATAAACGGCCGCCCCCGCTCCCTCACATCCCAAATGTGCCTGAGGACAGCCTTGCGCTTCACTTAGCCGTGCCATTCCGTATACAAAGGAATCGTAAACGGGTCGCCCTCCGCGATCGCATACCGGTAGGAAACGGCTTCGCCGGATGTTCCTGTCCCGGTACTAGCCGGTTCCTCCATGTCCTCGATCAGCGTCGTGTACCCGATATCCAGCTCATACTCGTCCGGGCCGCCGGATACGCACCGCTCGATCCGGTATACCGGGTTGCGCCCGCTTCCTCCGACATGGATGTGCTTGCCGGCCAGCAGATCGGCAGCGCCTGGATGGGGCCTCAACCGTATGCGAATCTTGTTGCTCTCGGACGGCTCCCGCGTAAATCCGGTCACGGTTCCCGCCAGGGAACCCACCGCCTCATGGATGCACGGCGCTTCCTCCGGACCGATACAGCTCCCGCCGGCTACAAATGCATAGACGGAGGTGCCGCCGCTTTCCGCGTACAACCCCGCCTTGCCCTGGAACACGATTCGGCTCCCGGAGCCGGTGACGAAGCGCAGCCGCGCCTCGGCATCCGTCGAATGGATGTAATAATCGGTGCGGTCGTCCGACCGCTCGATCTTCAAAACGACCGCGTCGGAACTGCCCTCCCCATCCAGCTCGACCTCCGATACCGAGTGGATCAGGCGCTCGCTCCGGTAAGGCTCGATCAGCGATACAAAGCGGCTGGCCTCTCCCTCAGCCCGGCGTTTCACGATCAGCTGGCGGAGCCGCTGCGGATTGCCCGGCCGGTTTTGCGACGGACGGCCGTCGGCGAGCGCCGCCTCGTCCGCCTGCCCCAGCATCGTGAGCCGGAGCCGGATATTGTCATCCGGCCGCTCCAGCACGCCCCATGTATCGCGAACGGCCCATTCCACGGCGAACTGTCCTGGAGGCGCGCTGTCCCGTTCCACGTCCGTCAAGTAATGGAACCCGCTGCCGCAGTAGGCTGGAAGCGGTTCGGACGGATCGGCGTCATACGGCTCCGCGTAGGCGATATCCGGTCCCGCATACGTGCCGGTCGGCTGAGCGATCAGCCGCAGTCCTTCGGCCGATACGCTCCCTTCCGGGCCGTGGAACATGTAATGGTGCTCGCCGCCGCCTCTTACGCGAAACACGTCGATCGCGTAACTGTTCGCCTCGTCCACCTTCACAAGCGCCGTACAGCGTCGGTATACGTCCGTTTGCGGATACACCTGCTTGGCTTCCGCCTCGATCAACTGGACCGGACCTTCCCCGACGAACAGCCGGGTCGCGCCTACAATCGAATTTCGCTGCTTCCCGCTGTCCACCACGACCGTGTTATGACAAACTGTATTCCGGTCCCAATGATGCGTTTTTTGATGCGAATTGTCGCATTTCTCGGGGTACCCCAGATCGGGCAGCAGATCAAGACCGAAGGCGAACAACCCGATCGTGAGCGTATCTTTATGACCGTGCCCGAAGTTGCGGCCGTAATACATCCATAAGCCGCGCCGGGCGTCGCCGCCACCGTCCCTTAAAGCGCTGAAGCCGTATTCGCCCAGATTGACGCTGCGATGCGGCAGCGGACCGTGTTCGGCTACCGCGTTCTCGATGCCGGACCGCAAGCCTTCCGGGTCCGGGGAATAAATGCCCCCGCGCAGCCCTTCGAAAGTGCAGCCGTTCAGCGTATACGCCATCTGTGCGAACAACGGCTCGCCCGTCTTCTCAAACGCTTCCACGAACGTCTCGAGCCTGCCGGTCAGGCCGGGATTGCCCGCCGAGGCGCTGTCCCCGATCGACGGTACGAACCGGTCCAGCATGTACAGGCGGGAATTGGCCCGAAGCATTTGCAGAAACTTCGGGTTGCGGTAAAAGTCCCCTTGCGGGTAGCGGTCGTAACCGTGCAGCATGTCCGCAAGCTGCCGGAACGCCTCCACCCACAAATAATTGTAATCCGGTGCCGCCTCGTCCCCGAAGCCGTCACGGTCTACATCGCGAAGAAGTGAGCGCGTGACGTTGCCGCCGGTCACCCTCCACCCGCCCTGCTCCGTCCGCTCGACCCCGCCGTCCTGAAAAACGAAATCGAGCCACTCCTCGGTCGTCCCCGGTTCGTCTAGCACGACGGCGGCGAGGGCCAGCGCGCTTTGGTGCATGCCGTTGTTGCCTTTAATCTGCGCCTTGCGGACCGCGCCGTAGACCGGCCAAAGGATGCCGTCCTCCATATGGGTCCGGATCTGTACCATCCTGCTTTTCCCATCAGGCGGATATCCCCGTGCCGCCTTGTCCAGCAAAAAAGCGGCCAGTTCCGGATCTTCAGCCGTCATCTCCGGGTAAAAGGCATCATAGGCGGATATAAACGTCTTGACGATCGCCGTCTCCCAGATGCTGCCTACGATTTTGCCCTGCCCGGTTAAGCCGTGCGAATGGAGGAAGCCGTCCTCCCACAGATAGACGGCCGCATCCATGTCCGGATACAGGTCGGCCACCCGGTCCAGCAGTACGATCCCGGCACGGGCGTACTTCGGCTCCCCCGTATACAGATAAGCGTCGCGAAGCTGGGCCAGCGCATTGTCGACGATCCCGCCGTGCCCCCACGGAGCATCCGTCTTCGGAAACCGGTTGCCGAGCGGATCGATCATCCCGATCCATACTTTCCAATGGTTATAAAAAGCGACGAACGTATACCGGGTCCCGTCATCAGCGACCCAGCCGAGACTGTCGTCTACGCCCCACTTCTCTCCCCGATCCGGGTACAGCTCGTTGCGCAAATACCGGTCGTCCGCAAGCTCGCGGCGGAACAGTCCGTTCTCGTCTTTACCGCTCTCGTAATAAGCGGCAAAATCGTTGGAAGGGAACACCGAGCGGCAGCTCGGGCATTCCAGCTTCCACGGGCTCACGAGCGGATCGGCCAGCCACGGCCAGCGGCCGTAAGCATGATGCCTCTCGCCGCACACGGGACAGCCCGCCTGCTGGTTCACCGCATAGCTGCGCGGCACCGACTGGGGCGTCGGCACGTTCCACAGCCATTCCCAGCCGAGCCGCACATAGACGTCGCCGAGCGCCGCTGCCCGTTCCTTCTCCCGCTTTGCCCATTCGTAAACGTTTGCATTCCGGCGCATTGCCTCAACTTTCCGGGACGTATAATACGTGCTTCGTTGTTTGACCGCCATAAACTCTAACCCTTCCCCGCTGCATGGAATGGATTGCCTGTTAATGATCTACATTATGCGGTGTCAACCGAGATTTGACCAGTAATTTCTGTAACCTGTTTCGTACCTATATCGTTATTAGCAGAAGAGGTGTTTCGTTACTGTTGCTTAGCCGCTCAGCGGCAATAAGCGAGTACAGCCCATGGTATACTGGAAGAAACATGCAAGTTTACCGATCCTTATCTTGAAAGCGGGGCTGGATATGACTTCGGGAAGAAAAAGAAACGGGAAGCGGCTCGTTCTGGCGATCGCGGTAGCGGCCGTCTGCTTATCCGGCTTTATTTATTGGCAGAACAACCACCTCGTGACGACTGCGATCCGCTATGTCCACCCCGGGCTGCCGGATTCCTTTGATGACTTTACCATCGTGCACGTCTCGGATCTGCATAACAAATCGTTCGGCGCCAATCAGAATCGGCTGGTACGGGCCACCGAGCGAGCAAGCCCGGATCTGATCGTCATTACAGGAGACTTGATCGACAGCAAACGGACGGATATCGATGCCGCCATGAATTACATCAAGCAAGCGGCAGCTATGGCGCCGACGTATTACGTCACAGGCAACCACGAGAAATGGTCCGGCGTATATGCGGAGCTGTCCGAAAGACTGCTCGGGGCCGGCGTTGTCCTCATGGACGATCGTCGTATCGAGCTGGCGAAGGACGGCGGTACGATCGATTTGCTCGGCCTGAAAGATCCTGCCTTCACACCGTCCGTCAACGATCGCGAGCTGGAGCGGAAGCTGGTGGCGCTTCGCCCGAGCCAATCGGACTCTCTCACGCTGCTGCTGTCCCACCGGCCGGAGAAGCTCCAGCTGTACGCAAACGCCGGCATCGATCTGGTATTCGCCGGACATGCCCACGGCGGTCAATTCCGGATTCCGTTCGTCGGCGGCCTGATCGCTCCCGATCAAGGGCTGTTTCCCCGGTATACGAGCGGCCTTCACACAGAGGGCCACACTTCGATGATCGTAAGCCGCGGGCTCGGGAACAGCATCATTCCGGTAAGAATCTGGAATCGGCCGGAGTTGGTCGTCGTGACGCTTGGAAAAGAGGAGCCGGCCGCTAAATAACCGGCGATGCCGCGAACCAAAACCATAGCCTGCAGGCGTTGACCGCCAGGAGAACGGCACGGCTGGGGTGAGGGTAACGCTGCTGCCTGCCGCAGAAAGCTCCTCGCATCCTTGGGCTGACTTGCGGAAGGTTTACTTCCTCTAATTTTGGAAATATGACCTTCAAAAAGTACTAGAGGAAGTTTATGTTCCGTTACTGAAGCAGTTGGGGGCCGATTTACCCATTTTCATGAAAATAACGGAAATAATCGTTCCGCTACCCCCCCGCGAGCGGCAGCAAAGCCCCAATAAAGGAAGTCGGGCTTCCTCTAACGCCCGAGAAAAGCCCGATCTCCACTATCCTTGCACGGCGACGATTCCACCTGAATCCGACCTCGCCGACGACAGCCGCTCGACCAGCGTCAGCGGAATCTTCAGCACGCCGCCCGATTGCGGCGGCGGAAAATCCGCCTCGCCGTCCGCCGCCAGCTTAGCCTGCTCCCCCAGATGCGTCAGCATCCAGCGGAACGAAATGTCCGCATGCAACTCGTACGGGATGCTGAAGGAAGACAAGCCGGGGTACGAGTGCTCGGCAATAAATTCATTATTGATGCCAACCACCTTAAACCGCCCGGGCACCGCATAACCGTGCTCCATCAGCCGGTTCAAACAAACGAACGCCTTCCAGTCGTCAAAGCAGACGACGCCAGCGGGCTCTGCTCCGGCGCTTTGTTCCGCCAGCCATCCGGGAAGCGACTCGGGCGGCAGATCGTCCGCATCGGTCATCCCGCTCCGCAGCCCTTCCCCGATTAGCCGCAGCCCGTCGCGGAACCCCATCTTCCGCTGCTCGTTCGTCGCGAACGCCTTGCGGTAGCCGTAATAATAAATCGACCGGCATCCTTGGGCCCGCAAATGAACGACCGCATCGAGAGTCGCCTGATAGACGTTCAGATTGACGGTTCCGATCGCCATATCCTTCGCCTCGTTCCAGCAATTGAAAAAAAGGATCGGCGTCCCGTCGTTAACAATTTTGCGTACCGAATCCGACGACATCGCCAGCCCATGGCTGAACACCCCGTCCACGCGCCGCTCCAGCAGCTTCTCCAGCAGCCTTCGCTCAATGTTCGAATCCATGTCGGTCGAAAATACCGACAGATGGTAGCCGTAAGCATAAGCCGTCCGTTCCATCTGCTCCGCAAACAAGCCGTAATAGCCGAAGAGGCTCGGCAGCAGCAGGCCTAGCTCGTATGTTTTGCGCTGGCTGAGCGAGGCTGCCATCCCGTTGCGCCGGTAGCCGAGCTTGGCTGCCGCCTCCTCGACTTTCCGGATCGCCTCTTCCGAAAGCGGAACGTTGCGGCGGTTCAGCACATTGGAGACGGTCGCCGTCGATACGCCTGCTTCTTTGGCGACATCAAACACGGTAGCTTGCCGATGTTCCGTCACACGGTCCACTCCTTCCACGCTTCGTTTAAACGTTTAAACCAAAGTATAGAT
Organism: Paenibacillus sp. MAH-35; assembly: GCF_058135425.1. Taxonomy (NCBI): domain Bacteria; kingdom Bacillati; phylum Bacillota; class Bacilli; order Caryophanales; family Paenibacillaceae; genus Paenibacillus; species Paenibacillus sp. MAH-35. The sequence continues at coordinate 26,286 of NZ_JBYUPU010000017.1, read as the reverse complement.
AACCTCCTTTTCCGTGTCAAGAAAGAGGAGATCGTTTCCGGTAATATTTGGAATTACAGTCAGCAAGGAGATACTGGTGGGCGGATTGCCCGTGTATGGTATGGCTCGCTCAAACAAACAAGCCGCTCCAGCCTCATAAAGAGACCAAGCGGCCTGTTTACATTCCACGGACATCCAGCAGCTCAAGAACTAACGGACGTACTGTCCCCAAGCTCCGCGCGATATTTCGGCAGTTCATGCTCAAGCATCGTCCGCACCTGATCGATCTTCCAGCGCAGATGTTCCGGATCGGTCATATACTCCATGCTCGGCTCCCAGCCGAGACGCGAATCGGCTTCCACGAGCGGGATTGTTCCCTCCGCGTTCGCAATCTCCTGCAGCGCTACTTGCTCCAGCTGTTCCAACAATACCGCCGTTTGCGCCCGATCCGTGTTGTTCAGCAACTGATGCCGCAGCTTCCACCACATCTTCGTGTGAATGCCGGTCAAGACGGTGCGGTGAATAAACCGGTTCAAGTTCAGCAGCAGCCTCCCTTCCTCCCGCTTCCGCGGCGGAGTTTGCTCCAGCGCCCGTTCGATGCTCGCATTGCCTTGCTCCCACAGCGACGCCATCTGCTGCAAGCTTCGGATCTCCGTATCGACCCGTTTATAGGAATCGAGCTCGTTTCCCTGCCCATAATTCGGAGCGATAATCTGATTGCCGAAATGGGCGTACCAGGCCGCCGGAATTTCTACCTTTTCGCGAAAAACAAGCGGATAGGACGGACCGATCCGGAACGGACCGTACTGGTCGTAATTGCTCGGAATAATATGCCGGATTCCCTCGCTCCAGTGCCTCCACGCTTCCAGCACAAGCGGCACCGCCTGTTCGCTGAAGTCGCGCCGGGCCACGGCCGCAAACGTCTCCTCCTGCGAAGGGGACGGGCTCCAGTACGCCCATTTCGTCAGATCGCTGACGAAAGAAGGCCACCAGCCAAAATGATGCGACTCCATAAGTCCCGCCAGTCCCCAGTCCCGTCTCGACCGCAGCAAGCCCGCATGTCTGCGCGCCCATTGGTACGGGATCGGCTCATACGGAATAACTCCGATATCCCAGGTAAGCCCTCCGGTATTCGCCATCGTATACAGACGGATTCCCCGGTCATGCGCCGCTTTGGCTTCGCTGGCAAAATATTTGCCCGGCCCTTCGAAGGAAGCCGTATAATCCGCACAGCGGAACGTCACTCCATCTTTTTCATACACTTCGAACATCTCAAACGTAGCCATCAGCGTAATATCCGTCGGCAGCGATTCGATCAGCTTCAACCGCTGCTCCTCGCCGACGTAGCCCCAATTGTACGTCCAGAACACGATGTCAAGCTCGGGATTGTGCTTACGGGTAACTTTCTTGATCATCTCCAGCCATTGCGGATAGTCGTAGCACGGCCACCAGCCCGGGCTCGGCTTCGTCCGCGGCTTGTCTTTCGGCCATTCCAGCCGGAGCATGCCGGTCGTATTCGGGTCCTTGCTCGGAAACTCGCACGATTCGCCGACGAAAATAATGCCTTTGAACCGGGAATATTTCTCCAGTATCCGGCCGTAGGTGCTTTCGTAATAGTCGAGAGCGTCCTCGTCCTCCGGGTGTTTGCGGCTGGCCACATAGCTGTACATATACACGTCGAGTCCGAACAGTTCCGCACGGTCGATCGTATGATTGAAGTCCTGATAGCCGAACGGCGTCTCGTCGATCCCTTTCACGAACACGAGGATCGCGTCGATGCCGGCATGCGCCATCGCGTTCAGGTGAGCATCCGGGAAATGATCGAGTCCCCATCCCGAATGGATCATCCGCGGGGAAAACAGCGGCTCGCGGGTAACATCCTGGCAGCGGACGAACGGCGCCTCGCGCAGATTCATCACATCTTCCAGAAAGTAGCTTCCTTGACCGGTTCCCCGGTCCTCGTTGCCGCAGACGACGATCCGCTCACGTTCCGCTACGATACGATAACTCCGAGTCTTCGTCAGCGCATGACCGACTCCGGGAAGCTCCGCCTTCGCAGCCAGGACGATCACTTGCTTGCCGGTGGACGCAACCTCTTCGATCTGCTCAACGCGCCGAAGCAATACCGATACGCCCATGCTGGTAAAAAAGTAATCTTGCAAATCTTTCGCCACATGCAGCAGCTGCGGACTTGCGGACGAAGGAATGACGATCTGCCAGCTCCCGTCAATCTCCAGCTCGTCCTCACCGGGCAACGCTTCCGGATCGCGCCGGTTGGGCTTATGTACCTCTTCCAGTCTTCTACGGAACTCGTACTGTTTCTCGCTCAAAGGAAACCCCTCCCGAAGGCTATGGTCCATATAATATACACAATACATTATATATAATGACAACGCAATTCTTTTTTGAGACCATCCGTATCGGGCGGGACTCGATCTCAGGCAGGCTTCACAGCCTCCGCGTGACCTGTCAATTGAATGAAAAAAACCGCAAGAGGATGGCTTTCTGTGAAAGCATCGCTCCTGCAAGCCCCTTCACTTTTACTTCGTGGATCGCGCCGCTCATACGTGCGGGCTTCAGTACAATACAGTCTCTGGCGCCCTCTATATTCGGCATATGAGGAGGACAGAGATGAATAGAAGCGGTTTGTACCCCTTATATCAGCCTACGGGCAAGGTCTGCACCTTTTTCACGGATATTAGCAGCTCCAAACCGATCTTAATTCGCGCACAAGCGGGTTTTCGGGCCAAATAGAAGTTACAAACCGCTCTTATCCGGTTCCCTCCTGCCCCAAATCGGGGAACATTTGAGATGCCGCGACAAACGGCCTGCGTCGCACGACACATACCAGCACGATAAGCAAAAAAACCTCCAACCACCGCAACTGCCGGTGATCAGAGGTTCTCAACCATGCCCATCTATGAAGGCCGGGCCAGACGGAGCATCCGTCTTACATGCCGAGCCATTTTTTGAACAGCTGTTTCGTCGTGTCGCCGTTAAGCGCCGCGATCGAAGTCGTAAGCGGGATGCCTTTCGGGCAGGAGCGGACGCAGTTTTGCGAGTTGCCGCAGCCTTCGATGCCGCCGGATTCCATCAGCGTGTCGAGACGTTCTTCCTTGTTCATCTCTCCTGTCGGATGAGCGTTGAACAGGCGTACCTGGGACAACGGCGCCGGTCCGATAAAGTCAGAACGGTCGTTGACATTCGGGCACGCTTCGAGGCAGACGCCGCAGGTCATACATTTGGACAGCTCGTAAGCCCATTGGCGCTTCGATTCCGCCATCCGCGGACCTGGTCCGAGATCGTATGTGCCGTCGATCGGAATCCACGCTTTTACGCGCTTGAGCGCATTAAACATCCGCTGGCGGTCGATGACGAGGTCGCGCACGACCGGGAACGTGCTCATCGGAGCGACGCGAACCGGCTGCTCCAGCTTGTCGATCAGCGCCGAGCAAGCCTGGCGGGGCTTGCCGTTAATGACCATCGAGCAGGCGCCGCATACTTCCTCCAGACAGTTGGACTCCCAGCATACCGGCGTCGTTTTGGAACCGCCGGCATTTTTCGGATTCCGCTGAATTTCCATGAGCGCACTGATGACGTTCATGTTCGGACGGTATGGAATTTCGAATTCTTCCGTATACGGCTTCGAATCTGGGCCGTCCTGACGGGTGACTTGCAGTCTAATCGTCTTCGTCTCAGCCATTGATCAGTGACCACCCTTCTTGTCCGTCGTATAGTCGCGTTTACGCGGAGCGATGAGCGAAACGTCGATGTCTTCGTACGAAATTTGCGGGCCGTCCGGCGTCCATTTCGCCAGCGTCGTCTTCATGAACTTGTCGTCGTCGCGATCCGGGAAATCCGGCTTGTAGTGCGCTCCGCGGCTTTCGTCGCGCATCAGGGCGCCCTTCGTCATCGCTTCGGCAAGCTCGAACATATTCCACAACTGGCGGGTAAACGCGACGCCCTGATTGTTCCAGCGGGCCGTATCCGTCATGTTGATTTTCTTGTAACGCTGCTTCAGCTCTTTGATTTTGCTGATCGTAGCTTCAAGTCTGTCATTGTAGCGGACGACCGTCATGTTGTCGATCATGATTTCGCCGAGTTCCTTGTGCAGCACATACGCGTTCTCGGTTCCGTCCATTTTGAGCAGACCTTCATACTTGTCGACGTTTTTCTGCTTCTCGCGGTCGAAAGCGCCGCTCGAAACGTCTTCGGAAGACTTGCTCAGACCTTTGATATATTCGATCGCTTTCGGTCCGGCTACCATACCGCCGAAGATCGCGGACAGGAGCGAGTTGGCGCCCAGACGGTTCGCGCCGTGATACTGGTATTCGCACTCGCCGGCTGCAAACAAGCCCGGAATGTTCGTCATCTGGTTGTAGTCGACCCACATGCCGCCCATCGAATAGTGAACAGCAGGGAAAATCTTCATCGGAATTTTCCGCGGGTCGTCGCCCATGAACTTCTCGTAAATCTCGATAATACCGCCGAGCTTGACATCCAGCTCCTTCGGATCTTTATGCGAGAGATCGAGATAGACCATGTTCTCGCCGTTGACGCCGAGCTTCATGTCTACGCAGACGTGGAAAATTTCCCGGGTCGCGATATCGCGCGGAACCAGGTTGCCGTATGCCGGGTATTTTTCTTCGAGGAAGTACCAAGGCTTCCCGTCTTTGTACGTCCAGATCCGTCCGCCTTCTCCGCGCGCCGATTCGGACATGAGCCGCAGCTTGTCGTCTCCGGGAATCGCCGTCGGGTGAATTTGGATGAACTCGCCGTTTGCGTAAGTAACGCCTTGCTGATAAACCGCACTGGCAGCCGTACCGGTGTTGATGACCGAGTTGGTCGTCTTGCCGAAAATGATGCCAGGTCCACCGGTAGCCAAAATAACGGCATCGGCACGGAACGTCTCCACTTCCATAGAGCGCAGGTTTTGCGCGCAAACTCCGCGGCAAACGCCCTCCTCGTCGATGACGGCAGACAAAAACTCCGAATGCTCATACTTCGTAACGAGACCCGCCGCTTCCCAGCGACGTACTTGCTCGTCCAGCGCGTACAGCAGCTGCTGGCCGGTCGTGGCGCCCGCGAACGCGGTACGGTGATGCTTCGTTCCGCCGAACCGGCGGAAATCGAGCAAGCCTTCCGGCGTCCGGTTGAACATAACGCCCATCCGGTCCATCAGGTGAATAATACCCGGCGCCGCTTCGCACATCGCTTTGATCGGCGGCTGGTTGGCAAGGAAGTCCCCGCCGTATACCGTATCGTCGAAGTGCTCCCAAGGGGAGTCGCCTTCGCCCTTCGTATTAACCGCTCCGTTAATGCCGCCTTGCGCGCATACGGAGTGGGAACGTTTAACGGGTACTAATGAGAATAGGTCGACGTGAACACCGGCTTCGGCGGCTTTTACAGTAGCCATGAGACCGGCAAGTCCTCCGCCCACTACGATAACTTTCGATTTCGCCATGTCAGTTCACTCCCCCTTAATGTTTGCTCGTCAAATCCAACACGGAAGTATCCTGGAACGAAGCGTCGGTGAACGCCACCATCGTCAGAACGAACATGATGGACATGATCACGAATACGCCCAGCCAAATGACGCTCGATACGCGCTGCGCACGAGGTCCGACGGTAATGCCCCAGCTGACCAGGAACGACCACATGCCGTTGCTGAAGTGGAACGTCGCGGCCAGAACGCCGATCAGGTACAACGTGAAGAAAACGGGGTTCGTGAAAATTTCATGCATAACTACGCCCAAACCTTCGTGCGTTTCATTGCCGAGCGTAACCTGGAAGCGCGTCTGGAAAAAGTGCCACCCGATGAAAATCAGAGTCACGACGCCGGTTACCCGCTGCAGCGTAAACATCAGGTTGCGGAAATATCCGTAACGGGATGCGTTGTTGCGCGACTGGAACGCCACGTACAAGCCGTAGACGCCATGGTACAGGATCGGGATCCAGATGCCGAACAGCTCCAGGAAGAAGATGAGCGGCAAGTTGTTCAACCACATCACGGAATCGATAAACGCCTGATGCCCGCCGTTAAACGCTTCATAGTTCGTTATCAGATGCTCGACCAGAAAGAAGCCGACGGGTATGACACCCAGCAACGAGTGAAGCTTGCGGTAGTAATACGAATTACCGGTCATGGAAACGAGTTCCCCCTTACTGAAATATGACAACGTGTGCAAAACAAACCATCTCTCATTGTACTCCCGAGTTCGACAAGCGTCAACAAAATGTCACCTTTTCGCCAATCGCTCCGCACAACGGTTCATTGCCCCGTCACGTACGCCGAAACGGCTTGGGCGCACACCTTACATATGGCTATTTTGCCAATGTAAGGCCCGTTTAAACCCGGGTTCGCGGAATAATCGTGTCGCCTCGAACGTGTTCCGCGATTTTTCAAGAGTCTGATCTACGATTAAAATCACAATGGGACTCCTAAAAATTTGAACAATGTTTGACAACTTTCATGTTACTCCCAAAGAGCTTATAATGGAAGTGCCGTTTTTTTATTAAACGTTATGCGTTTTAGTTATATCGAAGCCAGACATCGAGTCGTACCTGCCCACTTCTGCACATCTATTTCCTCGGGAATGACGATGTCCCCTGATTATGAAAGGAGCGGACTGCCACATGCTGCCGAATCTGGACGCTTTCGCCGCTGTCGTCGAACATAAAAGCCTGAACCGGGCCGCCCAGACCCTAAACATCTCCCAGCCCGCGCTATCGCGCAAAATCGCCCAGCTGGAGGGAGAGCTCGGCGTGCTTCTGTTCGACCGGAAAGGCAAAAAGCTCGAGCTGACGAGGCTCGGGCAGATTTGTTACGAATACGCCCTAGAAGTCGCCGAGATGGAGCGCAAGCTGCTGCAGCGCTTCGCCGAATACCGTTCGTCCGGCAAAAGCATCACGATCGGAGCAAGCCTGACTACACTGCAATCCACGCTGCCTGATCTGATCGGCCTGTACACGCGCGATTTTCCGGAAACGGACATTAAAGCGATCACCGGCAAAACGCATGAAATCGTCACGCTCGTCAAAGAGAAAAAAGTCGATCTCGGGCTCGTAGCCTCCAAAATCGACAATCCGGAGCTGACCTGCGTTCCGCTGTTCGACGACCATCTCTGTCTCGTCCTGCCGTCGAGTCATAAGTGGACGGACAAACCTTCCATAGATATTAACGAGCTGCAGAAGCTGCCGATGATCTTATTTTCCAAAGGAACGTGGTACCGCATATTAATGGATGAATTATTTCACCGGTATACCGTCTATCCCGACGTTAAAATGGAGATCGATTCGTTCGAAGCGATCCTGCGGCTCGTCTCCACATGCAATGCGGCTACGCTGCTGCCGAAATCGTATTTGCGCCAGACCGTGCTGAACAACAACGACCTCGTACTCCGCAGCATCCCCGAGCTGGAGGAGACGACCCGAACGACCTCGCTGCTGTTCGGCCGGGAATCGATGCAGAGTGCTTCCACGCTCCGCTGGGTCGAAAAGGCGAAGGAATATTACGCCGCAGTCAAAGGCGAGCTCGGCTGAAGCCGCTCGCGAGGCAGCGTCCCGCAGCAACCGCAGCATCCCCGCGGCCGATCCGGCGGTCCCAATCGAACCGAACCGGCCCGGCCTTATGAGCCAACCAGCTCCTCCTCGAACGACTCGATCTGCTTGTTCGTCCCGATTATAACCATGACATCCCGTTCATTAATAACGTCGGTGGCAGTCGGCGCTATAATGACGCCGTCCTTCTTGTTGATCGCCACCACACTGCAGCCGTATTTGGCCCGCGGGTTCAGCTCCTCGAGCGTCTTGCCGTTCAAACATTTGGGCGCCGATATCTCTGCGATCGTGTAGTCTTTGGACAGCTCGATGTAGTCGAGCAGATTTGGGTTCACGAGCTGGTGCGCAACCCGGATGCCCATATCGCGCTCGGGATAGATGATCCGGTCCACGCCCAGCCGCTCCAGCACTTTGCCGTGCAGCACGGACAGCGCCTTCGCCACGACCATCTCGACACCGAGATCCTTCAGCAAAATCGCCGTCATGATGCTTGCCTGAATATCGTCTCCGATCGCAACGATGACGCAATCGAAGTTGCGGATTCCGATCGAACGCAGCGTCTCTTCGTCCGTCGAGTCCGCGACGATCGCGTGGGTCAGCACCTCAGACATTTCGCTGACAGCCTCTTCGTCCCTGTCGACGCCGAGCACCTCAAATCCGTTGTTGGTCAGCTCCCGGGCGAGACTGGAGCCGAACCTCCCCAGACCGATCACTGCAAATTGTTTCATTTTCATCGTAAAAACTTCTCCTATCCGATAATAATTTTACCTTCCGGATGTCTATATAGTTCTCTCTCCGTTTTAGGCTGCAGCGCGTAAGCCAGCGTAATCGGTCCAAGCCGGCCCGCAAACATCGTGATCATAATAATGATTTTACCGAAAGCCGTCAGCTCCGGAGTCAGACCCATCGATAAGCCGACGGTACCGAAAGCCGACGTCACTTCGAATAAGATCATTAGGAAGGAATGGTCCTCCGTCGTAGAGAGCAGCATCGTCATAAATACGACCAGGAACAAGGCGAGGATCGTAAGCGTAATCGCTTTGTAAATCCGGTCTTTGGCCAGCCGGTAACGAAACAGGACGATATCTTCCTTGCCCCGGATCATCGCGATGACGGCGCCGATCAGCGTCGTAAAGGTGGTCGTCTTGATTCCCCCGCCGGTCGAACCCGGGGACGCGCCGATAAACATCAATATAATGATAAAAAATTGTGTCGCTTGCCGGAGTCCTGCGATGTCGAGCGTATTGGCCCCCGCGGTGCGTGGCGTCACCGACTGAAAAAAGGAGGCGAGCACTTTGCCCGTGCCGTTCAAAGCCCCAAGCGTCTTCGGATTCGTATATTCGAATAAAAAGATGACGATCGCTCCGAATACGATCAGAAACCCGGTCATGCTAAGCACGACTTTGGAGTGAAGTGACAGCTTGCGTTTCTTTCCGTATTCCATCAGATCCGAGATTACGATAAAGCCGATGCCCCCCAAAATAATAAGCGACATGGCGACGATATTAATCAGCGGGTCGTCCGCATAAGGCATCAGACTCCGAAAATGGCCGAAAAGATCGAATCCGGCGTTATTAAACATCGAAACCGCGTGGAACACTCCCATATAAACCGCACGGCCGGCGCTATAGTCGAACGACCAGCGAATCGCGAACAGTGCAGCGGCTGCAAGCTCAATCGTCAAGGAATACAGCAATACTTTGCGGATCAGCCGCACGATCCCTTCCATCGAAACCTGATTCATTGCTTCCTGCAGAATCAGCCGTTCCCTTAGCGAGATCCGCTTGCGCAGGACGAGCGCGATCAGCGTTGACATCGTCATGAAACCGAGTCCCCCGACCTGAATAAGCGCCATAATGACTACTTGACCAAATACGGTAAAATACGTTCCCGTGTCAACGACAACCAGCCCGGTTACGCACGTAGCCGAGGTCGCTGTAAATAGAGCATCCACCAGAGGCAAACCTTCCCCGTTCGTTGTGGACACGGGCAAAGACAGCAGCAGCCCGCCCGAAAAAATAATCAGTGCGAAGCCCAGAACAAGAAATTGCGGCGGCGTAAGCCTTCTGAACCCTATAAGTGGTTTCAAGCAGGGTCACCTCTCCGATCGGCAAGACGGATCGTAGTTTGCAGGAACAACAAAAAAAGACATTGGAATCCCAATGCCGTTTGTCCGGTGTGGTTTCCAAACTGAAGCCTACGAGGTTAGCTGACGGATTCGGGTTGTAAGGCACCCTTTTCGCTTGCCGCTGCTGGGAACGGTGCTGCGAAATTCACCCCATGAGCAAAACTTGCGGTTTTCTCGGACACCGCAAAACTGCTCCTACTTGAATGGTTCCCCCGTTTTCATTAAGAAATTCGGCTTGATATGAGAGTCCGCTGCGATGCGCGCACCTTAAACGGCTCGTGTTGTAGAGTTTCTTATTCCGCTTTTCAGATTAGAGTCCGGTCTTCGCGTAATGGTGCGCTGGCAGTAGCGGCTCTGAAGCAGAAGCGAATAATACTTGACGAACTCGATTATAATCCCGCCGCACCCGCTTGCACAAAGCCGGCATTCGCTTAAAAACATGGAGGAATCGGCGGCTTCCGGCCGAATAACAAGCGTGCCTGCCTCTTTTCATTGTCCCTACCTCCGTTGCTTCCGTTTAAGTGGCATTTCGAAAAAAAGTATGTTACGTTAGAAAAAAAGTTCGGGAGGGATCCATGAAACGCCCGTTTTCATCCATGCTGGGAACTTTTGCTGTTATCGGCATCCTCTTATTCGTCATCACCAACTGGTGGTCTTTTTTTACGGGAAACAAAGAGCCCGACATCTTAACCGAGACGATGCCGACCGTATCCAAGCAAGCGGCAGCGGACGCCGCAAAGGCGCATATCGCAGAGTTGACCGGTTATCCGGCTTCCAGCACGTTCGTCGTCTACCAGTCCGACAAGCTGCTGAGCGGCTATATCCAGAAGGAGAAGCGGGTCGCGGATTACAAATCCCGGTTTCAGGAACGGGCTCCGATCGATTATTATCGCGTCGATCTGACGGACGGGCGCGGAGCCGAATATGTCGTCGATGTACATATGACAAGCGGCGCCGTCATCGGGTGGAGGAAGAGCAGCCGGGAGAACGCCCCGTCGGTCGAGGTAGGCCGCCGGATTGCCGAAGAGGTGCTGCGGAAGGACGGACTCTCCCTCTCTGACTACAGCTCGCTCCGGCCGAACGCCGCTACGCCCCACCGGTTCGTATTCGAGCATCGCGCAGGTACGATCGGCGGCGCCAAGCTGCTGAAGGTAGTGGAGGTCCGGGGCGGGCAGGCAACCGCCTATTATAACGAGTTCCGGATTCCGCAAAGCCATCTCGACTGGGTCAAACGGCAGGACCAGGCGGCCTCGGCGATGACGCAGTGGAATTTGATCCTGTCATCGGTCATGGGGCTGGCCGCCATCGCCATTGCGATCGCTTACCGGAAACAGATCTCGTTCGTCCGGGGGATCGGCTTAACGGCCACCTTTCTGGTGTTGTACTGGATCAACAATATCAATATGATTCCCGCCTTCAAAACACTCGAAGCCGAAGGCATGGACCCCTTCTTCTCAACTGAAGCCGCCGTCGTCACCATGATTCTGATGACGGTCGTCGTGACGATCATGGCGATCATCTGTTACTTCTCGTTCGCCGCCGGCGATCCGCTGTGGCGGGAACAAGGAAGACGGCTGTGGCCGCGATGGAGAGAGCCGGGCTTCGGGGCTCATACGCTGTCCAGCATGAAACGGGGCTACCTGCTCGCCTTCGGTTTGCTAGGAGTGCAGTCGCTGCTGTTTTTCACCGCTGAACACCGGTTCGATATGTGGGCGGTGAACGACCCGTCCGGATCGCCGCTTAACATGCTGCTTCCGGGGATCTTTCCGCTTATGGCCTGGACGGCGGCGATTTCCGAGGAAGCGATTTACCGTTTTTTCGGCATCGCTCTGTTTAAGAAGCTGCTTCGCAATACGTTTCTGGCCGTCGTTATACCAAGCGTCATCTGGGCGTTCAGCCATACGCAGTATCCGATCTACCCGGTGTACACCCGGTTCGTGGAAGTGACGATTCTCGGCATCTTGTTCGGCTACGCTTTCCTGAAGTACGGGTTTGCGACGGCGTTGTTCGCCCACGCCATCGTGGACAGCATCCTGATGAGCTTTTCGCTGATGGGCATGGGAGGAGCCGGGTATGTAGGTCTCGGCGCGTTTTATATCGCGCTGCCTGCCCTCGTCGCCATCGTGATCAAGTGGCTGCACGGCAAAACGGCCGCACGGCGACCCGGGCCCGGAGCGGGCGATCCGCCGCCTGATTCCGGAGACGGCTTCCGGCCGTCGAAGCCGGACCCCGTCTAGGTCGCGCCGCTATGCTTACAATAAGTTAAAACAAAACCAACCTCTGAAAGCTGCTGCCGCGCGGCAGCTTTCGGAGGTTGGTTCGTTTTTTAGAGCAACAATCTTTATAAACGTATTAGTGCGTTCAAGTTTCCGAATCGGCGGTCTCCTCGGGTCCGTGCAGGGCGGCGAGTATGTCGCGCGCCAGCTTATCGCCGATACCTAGCGGACGAAAATCGTCGACGGCCGCTTCCTTAATCTTTTTGAGCGAGCCGAAATGTTTCAGCAGCGCCTTGCGCCGCTTTTCCCCGATTCCGGGTATCGAGTCGAGCTGGGAGGCGACCATCGATTTCGCCCGGGTCTCCCGGTGGAACGTGATCGCAAACCGGTGCACTTCCTCCTGGATGCGCTGGAGCAAGTAAAACTCCTGGCTGTCGCGCCGGATCGGCACGATGTCCGGCGGATCGCCCATCATCAGCTGCGCGGTCTTATGCTTCGCATCCTTGACGAGACCGCACACCGGGATGTACAAGCCTAGCTCGTTTTCCAGCACGTCGATCGCCGCCGATATTTGTCCCTTGCCTCCGTCGACTACGACCAGATCCGGCATCGGCAACTGCTCTTTCAGCACCCGCTCGTACCGGCGGCGGATTACTTCGCGCATCGTCTCGTAGTCGTCCGGTCCTTGCACGGTCCGAATTTTATACTTGCGGTATTCTTTGCGGTCCGGCTTGCCGTCCACGAACACGACCATCGCCGATACCGGGTCGGTCCCTTGAATGTTCGAGTTGTCGAACGCCTCGATCCGGCGGATCGTTCCGGTCCCGATCCATTCGCCCAGACTCTCTACCGCTTTGACCGTCCGCTCCTCGTCGCGTTCGATCAGCCGGAACTTCTCCTCCAGCGCGACACGGGCGTTGTCGGCGGCCATTCCGAGCAGCTTCTTTTTCTGTCCGCGCTGCGGCTGATGCACTTTGACCCGCAGCCACGACTCCAGCAATTCGGCCACTTCGCGCTCGCTGTGCTGCTCGCTCGTATCGGATGAGGCCGATGCTGGTTCTGCTTCGTGTTCTTCCTTCTCCTCCGCCGAGGGCAAAAAGATTTCTTTCGGCAGCGCCGGGTTGTCGCTGTAATACTGCGTCACGAACGAAATGAAATCCTCGTACGCATCGCCGTAATACGGGAACAGCGTCACATGCCGCTCGATCATTTTGCCTTGGCGCATATACAGGATTTGGACGCACATCCACCCTTTGTCGACAGCGTATCCGAACACGTCGCGGTCGACCGCGTCGGTCATCGTGATCGTCTGCTTCTCCATCACCGCATCGATGCTGACGATCTGATCGCGCAGCTCCTTGGCCCGCTCGAAGTTCAAGTCCTCGGCGGCCTGGTGCATTTTCCGGGTCAGCTCTTCCTTAATCGCAACATGGCCGCCGTTCAGAAACTTGCTGATCTCCTGCACCATCCGCTCGTACTCGCCGGCCGGCACCTCATATTCGCAAGGGGCGATACATTGTCCCAAATGGTAATACAGGCATACCCGGTCCGGAATCGTCTTGCATTTGCGGAGCGGATACAGACGGTCCAGCAGCTTCTTCGTCTGCTGCGCCGCGAACGCATTCGGATAAGGGCCGAAATATTTCGCTTTGTCCTTATACACTTTGCGGGTCACTTCGAGCCGCGGATGCGCTTCTTGTGTAATTTTGATATAGGGAAACGTCTTGTCGTCCTTCAGCAAAACGTTATATCTCGGATGGTATTGCTTGATCAGATTGCATTCCAGAATGAGCGCTTCCATATTGCTCGCCGTGACGATATATTCGAAGTCGCTTATTTCTGCAACGAGCCTCTGCGTCTTGCCGTCATGACTGCCCGAAAAGTATGAGCGGACGCGGTTTTTGAGCACTTTCGCTTTACCGACGTAAATGATCGTGCCTTCCGCGTTTTTCATCAAATAACAGCCCGGCTTGTCCGGCAGCAGCGCCAGCTTGCTTTTGATCGAATCCGATAGATGATCGCGCCTTCCCCCGGCACGCTGTTCGGACATGCTTCGTTCCTCCTTGAAATCGGCTTCCTTCCTACATGCCTTTATGGCCCGGAACCAAAAAAAGTCCCGTTTCGCATCCGCGAAAAAGAACTCTTCTGCCGTTCCCTATAAATATCATACGACGGTCGGGCCGTTTGCACAACCCGCCGCCGCATATTGGATCTGGGGCAACTTACAGGTGACGTCCAACGACGCTTTTCAGAGCGTCTTTAGGCTGGAAGCCGACCACTTTATCGACAGGCTGGCCGTCTTTGAATACGATCAGAGTTGGAATGCTCATTACGCCGAAACGGGAAGCGGACTCCGGATTGTCATCCACGTTCACTTTGGCAATTTTAACTTGCTCGCCCATTTCTTTATCCAAGTCTTCAAGCACAGGCGCGATCATCTTGCAAGGTCCGCACCATGGAGCCCAGAAGTCGACAAGAACCGTGCCTCCTCCTTCGACTTCGCTTTTGAACGATTGGTCGGATACGTTTACGATAGCCACAGGATTTCCTCCTTATACTAACAAAAAGTGTGTACCTATAGATTTTAATGATTTTCCTACGACATGTAAAGTATACCACAACTCGTACCAATTTCATAACTGAAAACATGTTCCGTCCGCTTTTGGCGTATACTAGGGACGACGCCGCGCCGGCCAGCCCGGGCATTCCGGGTGCAGGGCCCGGATCTTTGGACGAAGCGGTCTTCTCTAATTGTTTCGCCGCTCTGCCTAACCTATGCATGGACAAGCTGCCGCAGCGAAAGAACGGCTGAATTTTGTTGAAGAATTGTCACTTCTTCCGCTTTACAAGCCGCCGAACGTTTCGTTATACTAGACATAGCCAATTTTGCTATGGGAACGATTTACTCGGGAGGAATCCAATTATGACTGACCCAAGAGTGCATGCCAACGAGGAGCCGAGAAACGACTTTCTCGATGTTGCCATCGGATTCGGCGTCACATTCGGCGCTTTCTTTCTGATCGCGATCGTGGCCACCATCATTACGCTGTTCTAATTTGCGGATCACACAAGCGCGTCCGCGCAACCAAAGAAAAGCCCGCTCCTTCTGCTTCGGAGCTGGGCTTTTTTCGATCCGTTTTATTGTTAAGCGAAGGCTTTACGCCCCCGCTTTCCCTCGCTTATTCGTACCGTTCACGACAACCACCTCGACAAAAGGGGTAATCCGGTCCATAATCCGCTGCCCTTTGTACTCCTCGTCCCCGTCCTTGCTCGTAAAGCTGAAATGTTTCTCCAGCTCGTCCGGCTCATGGTTGGATGTGAAAAAGGTCGGCTTCCGGTTCATCCGGTAGTTCAGAATCGTCCCCATCACGTGATCGCGCGCCCACGGATTCAGATTTTCCGCCCCGATATCGTCGAAGACGAGCAGATCGGTCTCCTTCAGCAGCTCGACCGTCTCTTTCAGCCGCTGCGGCTCTGTGATCATCGACTTCAAATCCTCGACGAAATCCGGCATATACACAATCACGCCGGAATGGCCCTTCTTGGCGAGCTGATTCAACATGTAGCACATCAAAAACGTTTTGCCCGTTCCGAAAGGGCCGACCAGATACAGCCCTTCCTTCTGCAGCCCTTCCTCGTTCGTCTTGTGGATGTAATCGACGATACGCTCGACAGCCAGCACCCGCTCCGGATCGATATCGACGATCTCCGCGGTCGAGTATCCTTGCTGGAGCGCGCGGTCGTCGATGTAAAAGCTGCGAATCCGGTTGCGGACGGCGTCCTGCGACTGTTTGGCGATCAGCTTTTTGCAGGCTACCTTCTGATCATGAATATAGGTTTGCTCATTGATCGTCTCGACGGTCAGCTTCGTGTAGTACCCTTCGAAGTCGTTCGGGCACCGGTCGAGTCCGGGACAGTTCGTGCATTGCTTGTATTCCTTCACATACTGGTAGATCCGGTTCATATTGATTTTGAGCGTACGGTCGTCGATTTCCGGATATTTGGCGCGAAGCTTCGCCACGAGCGGATCACTGAGCAGCAGCTTCGTTTTTTCTTCCGCTCTTCTGGCGAACGACATATTCCGGAAGTCGCCTAATATGTCCGATAAAGGTTCCATGCGGCCGATCCGCCTCCTCTCCTGAAAAGTCAGACTGCTGCGCCGGTTACGTAATTTTGCCGTCGAGCTTCATTGCTTTTTTGCGAATTTCCGCAAGCTTCTCGTCGCTGACCGGCTTTTGCGCCGGGATGTCGGTAATGATCGCGATTTTCGGCTTCTGCTGGTGCCCTCTCCGCCCTTTCCCGGGAAACGGGGCGAGCGAGCCGCCGTCGGCCTTGGACGACCGCTTGGTGCGCTTGATCGTTTGCTCGCGTATGTAAGCTACCGCTTGCTCGTAAGTACTGACCCCTTTGGCCATCATATTGGAGGCGACGGAGTCGATATAACTTTTTGTCCAAGACGATTCCTTGTATACGTGCAGATGATGAATCATCACGTTGATCACTTCGTCCGGCATTTTGTAGATCACATCGATCTTCTCAAAAATGTCGGATACGGGCTTCGGCACGGCGCCTTTCTGGAAAAACCGCTCTAGCACTCTCGTGTGCGGCTCGTTGCGCATAATCAGGTTGTACTGATGCTGGTTGCACTGTCCGACGAACAGCGGCGGCACTTCCAAATAATATTGCATCTCCACCGGCTTCTCCTCGAGTGCGCTGACCGATTCGGGCTTCGCTACGCCGGCTATTTTGTGGAACAGCCGCTCCCGCTCCTGCTCGCGTTCCTTGTCCTGACGGAAATACAAATTTGCTTTGTACTGCAGCATATCGTTCTGCAGCTCGCCGTCCTCGGTAAACATCCCGTCCTCGTCCAGCAGCCTGCACGTTTCTCGAAGCGACAAGTCGTACTTGCGGGCGACTTTGTTAATCTCGAACATCTGATCCGGTTTGTTGCGCAGATTTTCTACGAACGGGCGGTTCCTGGACGTACCGCGCGGGAAACGCTGGAGAATCTCGCTGTAATGGAACGCCTTCGTCGTAACGTCAAGCTTGCGCTCGGTCTCCCGCGACGGGGCCGTCTCCTGCAGCGCCTGCTCGAGCTCGTAATCGATCGCCTGGGTGTTGAGCCGGAACAAATCGTAGAACGGAACCGACAAATCCTCCGATACCAGCTCCGGATGCTGAAGCTCCTCGGGCTCCGGCGAATAATACTGCTCGCGCAGCGACAATACGGCGTATTTGCCGACCTTATCGTGCAGCAGCATAACCAGATGCTGATTTTTGAAAAACTCCTGCGGCGTCAGCGGCTGTACGAGCACGTATTCGTACATGTAATCGTCCGCAGAAGGGGAATACTTCCGGTTCGTCTGCAGCAGCCCGATCGCCTCCAGCTTCGAGGTTAGCTCGGCCAACAGCTTCCGTCCCCGCTCCCCCGGCTCCAGATCGAGCGCCAAAAACAGCTTCCGCTGCTGCTCCAGCTCCGAGTATCCCGTCTTATCTCCGGGCACTTGCTGATACATCGTCTGGAAGACGCTGATCGCAAATGCTCCGATCATAGGCTGATAAATGCCGGACAGCATCCGGTAATCCAGCCCGCTAAGCGAAAAATCCCGGTATACGCAAAACCGGTGATTTTCCGTAAAATGAAGCATGTTCGTAATACGCATCAATGTATCTCCAATCTCGTTCGGGCGGCAAAGCCAATCGGTCTATCAAATCCGTTTCTCTATTCTATCACAAAAACCGACAAGCAGGGAGTTTTATAAGAGGTAACATTAGGTTGGTTTCGGAGTTCCGTTGATAGAGAAGCGGCCCTCGGTCCGCACGGCAAACAACCTTGCCCGAATCAGGCAAGGTTGTACAATCGCCGCCGTTTTACGCTTCCGGCTGCTGCTCCGCCGGCTCTTCGGGGAGGGCCGCATAAGGGGGTGTGCCGATCCCGGCTTCCAGCTCAGCCGGCCGCCCGGTAGCGGCTTTCTCCCGCGGACGCTGCAGCCCCCGAATCCATTTGCCGATCACATCGTTCATTTCGGAGGCCGCTTTTGTCGGAATTTGATGCTTCTCGTTTTCCAGGATGTGCAGATCGTAATGAGGCAGCATGCTTTGAATCTTTTTGCGGTAAAGAGTAAAGCCTCCGTCCTTGTTCCCGTACAACAGCAGCACCGGCGCCCGCAATCCGGCCAATCGCTTCGTACAGCTGTAGGTCAGGCTGAACCGGTAATATTGGTGAATATTCGCCGGATTCCCCCGCCGGGCGTCGCGCAGCAAATTGCGGAACGTTTGTCTCCCGTCGGCGTTTCCCCATGTGATGCCCCACATCAGCACCCGGATCAGCGGCTTCCATCTGGACATGCCTACCGCTACGCGAATCCGGTTGCGCAGCACAAAGTCGCTCACTTCCGACATCGCGCTGACCAGAATGCCGCCGGTGAACCGGTCCGGGTGAGTCAACAACGCTTCGAGCGCAATCGAGCCTCCGGTCGAGTATCCGCAGACGAAAGCTTCCGGTAGCTTCAAATGATCGAGCAGCCGCAGCATATCTTCCACGATCAGCTCGTAGGTGACCGGCGCCTCGGACGTCCCGCTCCGCCCGTGTCCGCGAATGTCGAACGTGATCACCGTAAATTGCCCGGCCAGCTGCACCTGCTGGTAGCGGAAGTTCGCGCTGGTGAGCAGCGGCGGGTGTATGAAGATAATCGGAAACCCATCTCCCCGTTTCTCATAGTACAAGTCGGTTCCGTTTATATAGGCTGTTGGCATCGTGCTTACCTCCCGGAAAAATAACCGTTCTACCTGGATAAGTTGAATGAAATGAACGCAATTTCATTCGTTCAACTTACTTGGTTACGTTTCCCGGGACAGCCGAAATTTATAATCGGACCTCGTCCGCCGGCCAGCCGTTCGTATCGGTACGGTACATGATACGTCCCGGGCCGCCGAGCCGGGCGTACAGACGCTCGGCATACTCGTAGCCTTGCCAGCGTTTCCCCGTCACGATAAGCTTCGCCGGCCATAACAACGCCGCCAGCTGCGGCAGATCAGCGATGCGAAGCGCATTGATGACCTCGAACCCTTGCCCAAGGCGAGCGGGATCGTCGTCGGCTTGCAGAAACGAGGACGGCATATCCTCCAGCACCAGCGTACCGACCTCTCCGTCGAGCAATGCCGCGAGCAGAGCGACGACCGCCATCTCTCCTTTGCCGGCAAGCAATACCCGGGCCGGGTCAACCTCCGGTCTGGCCCGGATCGCTTCCAGACCGCGCAGCGTGTCCCATACCCGCATCGAGGTGACCGTATGTCCGATCAGAGACGAGGAACGCCGGACATGCCAATTCAATTCCGGTCCCCAGGTCGAATCGCCCGTCCCGCGCGGATCGATCCGCGCCTTGATCCATCCGGCACCCAGCTGCTTCAGGATGTCGAACGGTTCGTCTTCCTTCCGATGAACCGACCGTCTCAGGGCAACCGCAGCCGGGCGCGGCGAATCGCCGTCGATTCCGCGAAGCTCCCCCTCCAGTCTCCAATACGAATCGGACGAGAACGAAAATTTGCGCGAGCAGCTGCCGTCCATCAAGTCGTACTCGTGCTCGCGTTCGGCCGCAAGCGGAATCGGCTCCTGCGGGAAGGCGGCGAAGCTTTCCTTGCGCAGCGCGGCTACGACGCGTGTCCGCTCTGCGGCGAGCTGCTCCTTCGTCTCGATGTCCGCCGCTACGGGAAGCCGGACGAACCCGCCTTCCACTGTCGTCGAACGGTCGTCCGCCGGCGGCTTGCCCCCGAATACGAGCAGCTGCTCGACCGGAAGCTTCACGCCGTCGAAATCGGTTGCTTGCTCGGGTGTGACCGGGCGTCCCGCCAGATGGGTCAAAAACCAGCTGAACACGCGCTTGCGCGACTCCGGCTTATACATATGGGGCGCTTGAAATTCGAACAGGTCAAGCTGCTCCTCCGCTCCGATGTTCCGGTACAATGACTGGAGCTTGTCATGGACGTAACGCACGGAATCGATGCGGAATACCCGGTCCCGGGCGGGAGCGACGATCAACACGGGCCGCGGCGCGGCGAGCGCATAAGCTTCGGTCAGCGACCAGCCGTCCGGGTTGTTCGGGAAGTTGCAGTCGCAATGGTAGTCGAGCGTCCGGTCGCGGATATGGGAAGTGAGGTGGCCCGTCCCCGACGACGAAGCCATCGCCTTGATCCGGTCGTCGGCGCACATCGCCCACCAGCTGATCGATCCGCCTCCGGAATGTCCGGTGATGCCCAGACGGGCGGCGTCCACCTCTGTAAGTTCGCTTAATACGTCAAGCCCGCGGATCGCGTTCCACACTTCCGCAGCCGACGGCGAATACCCCCGGCTCACCCAATCGAACATGCCGCGCGAATAGGTGCCGTGATGGATGCCTTGCACTTCTCCGTGCTGGATCGTATCCACGATCAGCGTCACGAAGCCTTCCTGGGCGAAGCGGCGGGAGTGCTCCTGATACTGGATTTTTTGCGTCGCACTATGGCCGCACACATATAAGATGCCGGGAGCGGGCTCCTTCAGCCCGGCAGGCACATACAGATTGGCCGCGACGTACAGACCGGGCAAGCTTTGGTAATGCAGCTTGTCGATCCGGTGCGTCCCGCAGTCGACAGACCCGGTCACGGTGACGCGCAGCGGCGTCCGTTCCTCGGCCAGGTAACCGTCGATGCCGAGCATTTCGTGAAAGCGCTTTTGTCTTTGCCGCCGCCACACCTCGAATTCATCCGCCGTTCCGAAGGACGGCAGCGCTCTTTCGTCCGCCTTCCACGCCATTTGGTGCAGGTACTCTTTGATATGCATGTTCGCTTCTCTCCTTTTCGGCTACCCGTAATGCCGCTTTGGCAATCCTTATTCCTTCCTGTTTCTGCCGTTTTATTTTTTTGCCTGCTTCGCCTGCTCGATTTTACGGTCCGCGCTCTCCGCCGCTTGGCGAAGCGCCGTATTCATATCCGTTCCACCCGTAACAACGCTTGTTAATGCCGCATTTAATTCGGTGTTGGCAATGCTCACATATTCCGAGAAAAATGTCGGGGTGACGTACCGGTTCGGCTCGGCAAACACTTTCAGATTTTTCGCTTGAATAAACGCCGGCGCCTCCTGACCGAACGCCGCCCGGATCGAGTCGTTGTTCAACGAAGCGAATCCGCCGCGTTTGGACTTGGCCAGCTGGACTTCCTCGGACGTCATGTATGCGATTACGTCAAAGGCGTCTTCTTTGTGAGGACTTGTAGCTGATAATGCGTAAATATTCGGGTACGTCTGAACGCCTCCCGGCGCGTCGCTCATCGAAGGGAACCGGGTAAAATCGAAGTTCACGTCTTCGAGGCCGAAGGCCAAGGTGATGTCGTTGCTGACGATCGGCGAGTACATCGCGGCCGTTTTGTCTTTGCGGAACAGATTAAGCGCCCCGGAAGTTCCGAGCTGCTGGGCGTCCTTTTCGTTCCCCGGTATCCGGTACAGGTCGGCGATCCGGTTCAGGAAACGGGACCAGCCCGGATCTTGAAAGCTCGCTTTGCCGGTTGCCGCGTCGATATGGTTCAGCCCGTACGGATTGCGGATCAGGTAATTGACCGGAGGCAGCGCAGCGCCGTGATAGTTTACGCCTCCGTCCGTCCGGCTCAGCTTTTTCGCCAGATCTTCGAATTGCTCCCACGTCATGGAATCGCTCGGATAGGACACTCCGAACTTGTCGAACAAATCTTTGTTGTATATCAGCCACGTGCCTCCGGCATCAACGGGCAATCCGTACAGCTTGCCTCCTCCCAGCTGCTTGACCAGGTTCAGCGAGGAAGCGTCCAGCCGGTTTACGTCGTATTTCGTTTGGGCGATATAGCCGGAGATGTCGGTATGCAGGGAATTGGCGACGAATGCGGATTGGAAGGTGGCTTGGGAAGTAATGACGATATCCATCCGATCTTTGTTGACCAGCACCTGGTCGAGAGGGCGGGTAGCGTTGCTGTAGTAATGAATGCTCTCGATATGCGGAAACTTTTGTTGAATGAGCCGGCCGTACATGTCTGTAAACTCTTCTGCGGTCGGACTGCCGGAGTAAATATTTTGAATGTAGAGCTCGATCGGCTGCTTCGGCTTGCTTTCAGGGCCGCCGTCCCCTTTTGACTGCGAATCGCCCGGGTCCGCGCCGGTTCCCGTCTGAGCACCGCAGGCGGCCGCCCCGAGCATCATCACGGACAAAGCGGCCAGACACAATCGTCGTTTCATAGAATTACCTCCTCTTTTCATATATTTCACTCGATTGAAATTACGATTTCATTATATCCCCGGCGTTTTCCGCCTGTCAATTCCATTTTGGGGCCGCTTACATGGCTGGGGCATTTCATCCATCGTTTGGGAAGGCTCATCGTCCTTAAAACAACAAAAAATGCCGAATCGCTCGGCATTCCTCGTACTTGTCTGTATAGTCCGTTTCAGAAAGCGGTTCAACTGCGGGGGCAAGGAGCGGTCGAGTCTCTGACAATTATCTCGTAATCCAGCGTAACTTGGGAAGCCGTCTGGGTAGCAGCGGAGATCCGCTCGACGAGCAGCCCGGCCAGCGCTTCGCCCGCCCGGTCCATGGGCATGCGCATCGACGTCAGTTGAGGAATGCCGAGCGTCGCGTTCAAATCGTCGAACCCTGCCACGGACATGTCGCCAGGGACGTTGAACCGTTTATCCTTCAAGGCATGCAGGATGCCGAGGGCAAAATTGTCGTTGACCCCGATCCATCCGGTCGGCATGTCCGTCTGGTCCCACACTTGATGCAGCCGCTCGTACGCGATCCGCACCTCGTCCCCGGCCCGATGGGAGAGCGGATTGTCTTCGGCGATAACTCGGGGAGACAGCCCGGCGCCGCGCATCGCTTCCATGTACCCTTTCAACCGGCCTTGGGGCGTGCCGCCGATGTCCCGATATGTCATAAATGCGATGTTCCGGTGCCCGAGGCCAATGAAATGGTTCGTCAAATCGTATCCCGCCCGGACATGGTTAAACGCAACGCAATCCGCATCGCGCTCGACGAAGCTCCGTTCCAGCGTATTCACCGCCAAGCCGCTCTCAGCAAAGTCAGTCAAATATTTCGTCAGCGTCGCCGGCGCTGCAGCGGAAATAAACGTGGCGCCGGACACCCGCTGCTGCTTGAGCAGTTCGACTGCGTTGGCCAGTTCTTCCTCGCTCCGGTTCAAATAAAACAGGATCGTGCTGTAGTGAAGCCCGAGAGCCGTTCTTTGAAAGCTCTCCACGAGCGGGGCGTAGATGCCCCGGGTCATGTCAGCTAGCAACAGACCGAGCACCGCATTTTTACCGGTATTAAAACCGCTTGCAAAAATGTCTTTCCGGTAGCCGAGCTGCTCGGCAGTCTGCCTCACCTTCTCAATCGTTTTCGGCGAAACTCCGGGCGCTCCCGCCAAAGCTTTCGAAATCGTCGTACGGTCAACGCCCAAATAATCGGCGATATCTTTCATCGTTATATTTTTTTTCATGCCCTTATCCTCTCCATGCCTGTCCCGGCCGATCTCGAGCCTCCGCTTGTCATTAACGAGAAAAAAAGCCTCTCCCGACGGAGAAGCCCGATCAAAACATTTTATATCCCCGCAGCCGCAAAAATTGGATCGTCTTGCCGCTCAAAATCGCGCCGAGCAGCCCGCAAATAAACAACAAGTATTCGCCCCTTAATTCGGCCAGATGCGAAAGCAGCGAACCGGAGTGCCAAGCCCAATAAACGAGCATGCCGATGACCGCCAGCGTGTACAGGTAGATGGGGAAATGCGTAGTTTTCAGCAGCATGTTAAAGATGAAGCCGATGCCGTACATAAGCACGAACACAAGCACCATAGCGATAACGAGCTGAATGATATCGATCATGCGAAGTACCTCCCGGGCTCGATTCCCGTTTTTCACGTCAATTGTAGTTGAAATGGGCGGCGAAGTAAAGGCTTAACCGCCAACTGTGCGAAATCCGTCACGGGAACCGGCTGTTGACAGACCGCCCTGTTCAGCCGGTCCTGAACGGTTTGTGTCAACTCTGTGAAGCGTTTGCCCTTTGGGCTCCGTTTCGCTACAATTATGGCGTAAACCGATAATCCGAACGGATTGACGAAAGGAGCTGCACCTATGAGCGAAGCGGTACAAACGCTGGAAGGCTGGTATGCGCTGCACGATTTCCGCGCGATCGACTGGAACGCCTGGAAACGGTTGTCCCCCGAAGAACGCGCCAAAGCGGAGGACGAGCTGTATACGCTGCTTGCCCAGTGGAACGAGGTCGAACAGCAGAAGACAGGCAGCACGGCATTTTATACGATAGTAGGTCAAAAAGCGGACATCGTCTTCATGCATCTGCGTGAAACACTTGATGAATTAAACGAGCTTGAGACGGCGTTTAACAAGACGACTTTCGCCCAATATACGATTCCCGTTTATTCGTACGTCTCCGTCGTCGAGCTTAGCAGCTATATGGCGAAGCCGGGCACCGATCCGATGCAGGACCCGGAAATTATGGCTCGTCTGAAGCCGATTTTGCCGAAAGCGAAACATATTTGCTTCTATCCGATGAACAAGCGCCGCTCCGGCGACGACAACTGGTATATGCTCAGTATGGAAGAGCGCCGCGGCTTTATGCGCAGCCATGGCATGATCGGCCGCAGCTATGCGGGACGGGTCAAGCAGATCATTACCGGCTCTGTAGGTCTCGACGACTGGGAGTGGGGCGTTACGCTGTTCTCCGACGATCCGCTTACGTTCAAAAAGCTCGTATACGAGATGCGCTTCGACGAAGCAAGCGCCCGTTTCGGCGAATTCGGCGCTTTTTACGTCGGCAACCTTCTCGATTCGGACAAATGCCGCAGCTTGCTCCGCGTATAAGTGAAACGTGGTTTGTACCGTTTCAAACCGTGTTTATGAAAAGCACCGTCAGGGAAGTCAACTGACGGTGTTTTGACGTGTAGAGTCATGCGGTTGTGTGGAATCAGAGAGACTGTCGATTCATTTGAACAACCGAGTGGAAAGTGAAAAGATTGCCTTTTGGCGAGTTTTGTCTGGAATCCCAAACCTTACATTCCATCAAAATAAATGGATTCCGGACAACCTGTCTGAGCAGAAGAAGGCAACTTTTCACTTGGAACGGCCAGATAACACTTCTTCACATTTAATCGACAGTCTCATCAGTAGATATTAGCGGGCGGGTTGTGTTCGCCTTCGCCATAACATATGCACACGGGAACGCGCAAACACGCCGGCTCTGACAAATACGAGTCTTTGGTTCCTTCTACGGAGCCCCCTGCTCTGCTGTTGTATTTCGTTCAAAAAAAGCCCGAGTCCGATGCGGACCGGGCTTGCTATGGAAAACCATGTTTCACTTTGCTGGAGGTTAACAAAATCACTACGACGATTGCAGCCGGCTGTACCCTGGAGCTGCCGGAACCGCCAGCGCAGAGCTGCAGTCGGGCACCTTCAGATTGCGCTTCTCCATCTCCTGGCGCAAGATGTCGATGAAGTCCTGCTCAAGCTGCCACTCCACCGACTTGACGTAACAGTCGACCAGAATGTCATCCCGCAGTCTCTTCACACAACTCCCTCCCTGTAAAAGCCGTCATGATCCAGCTCGCGAACCGCCGTTTCGGTAATCCGCTTGAACGCTTGTGCTCTATGTAAAATCTCGTCGGACATTTCACGGAGAAAAGAATCGCATTCCCCAGTATCGGTCAATAAGTAGAGGCGGTGCTTGTTGCTGTGAAGCACGGTTTGAATCGCCAATGCAAAGAAACGTTCGTCTCCTTGATTCACCTTCATCTCTCGTCCCCTCCCAGGATGTAAGTCCGCGGCGAGTATCAACACCGACGACACTTCCATATTTATACACTTTCTATGTTATCCGGAATCAGCCCGGGATTCAGCGCAAATTTGTTGCATTTGAATGCAAATCGGTTTGCACTCGGACGCAAGGCGGCTTGTTTCCGCTTTCTGACTCCGTTTCACCGATCGTAATTCCGGTATATTGTCGAAATTAAGCCGTTGTGTTTTCCTTTTCGTTCCAGTTTTTGACTTCCTCGCTCCGCCGTTGCATAATATTTTTAACGCGATTGATGCATAGTTTTCGCAAACTCATGACTTCAGTCATGAGTTAGAAAACATCGGATAGGGCGTGGCTTATGCCACGTTAACTATCCGATACATGTTTAGGCGACTATTACAACAATCCCTTTAATGTCAAGGTTTCTATAGGTGAACAACGCTGACATAGGTTATCCCGTAATCAGAGGTGATTATATGTCAGAAATAAAGCGTGGTCGTGGTTACGTCTATGCCATTCAGTACCACATCGTATGGTGCGTAAAGTACCGACACAAGATACTTGTGGAAGAAATCGACGTAAGACTAAAAGAAATTCTTGTTCA
>NZ_JBYUPU010000016.1:0-143667 GCF_058135425.1 Paenibacillus sp. MAH-35 | reverse complement strand
CAAAGCGAGTAGACCCATTTAAAACACAAAAAAGACATTCTACCCCCAAAAAATATGGGAATAGATGTCTTTTTTTGACGTCCCACGTGGGACTGCCGAAGAAAAACGTAAGTTCTTCAGCGGCCTCCATCGCCGCGAGCGTCTCCCCGTCTAAGTTGCAACTGATTCCGGCCTTCCAGGCCGGGCTGCCTATGAAAAGTCAGGCCGGCGAAACCCGCACTAGGCACGCTGTTTGCCCCTGCTGTCCGGCCAAGTCGCATCGTCCGCTATGCTACGTTGCAACTGATTCCTGCCTTCCAAGCCGGGCTGCCTATGAAAAACCAGGCCGGCGAAGCCCGTGACGGGCACGCTGCTTGCCCTCCACTGTCCGGCGCAGTCGCATCGTCCGTTATGCTACGGCTTTTCTTTCGGTACCAGGTCGTAAATTTTGCCCGATTCCAGCGTATCGATCAGCCGGTCCAGCCAGTCGTAGTAGCTCAGCGCAGATTCTATCTTCTCCAAATCTTTGGAGACGGCCGAAGCAAGCGCTTCGTCGCCTCCGTCCTCCTCGAGCAGACGGCGCAGCTCCCCTGACGACCGGTTCAGCGCATGAACGTTCGCTTCCACCGCAGTCCGCCACTCGATAGCGAAATAGTCGGCGAACGTCTGGTGCCAGTCGGACTCGGCCTCGTACAAATCTTTGCGTGCGCCCTTCTCCCATACTCTATGAACCATCTTCAAGTCGAGCAGCATCCGGACACCGGTGCTCATGCTCGTCTTGCTCATCTCCATCTCTTTTCCCATCTCGTCCAGCGTCATCGGTTTCTCCGAGAAAAATAACATGCCGTATAGATGGCCGACCGATAGCGTAACGCCGTATAAGTCCATATTTTTGCCAATGGCTTCAATTACGCGTTTGCGGGCTTTCATGATCGTCTGCGTATGCTGTTCGGATATTCCCTCGAACGGGTGCATGGCTTTCGTCCTCCTCACTTGCAGGCTCCAGGAACGTAATGGCGGCGTCCGCATCCTTGCCCGAGTTCTATTGTTATTGTAAGAAAAGCGTTTGGGAAAGTAAAGGAACGGATGCTAGTGAAAGATGGAGCATACCGGAGTTAACCGCCGTTAAGTTCGTACAGTTTTTTCTGTACGTTCTATACATAAAGTTTTTTCTGTTGATATTTTTATCAGTTTAGGTTTACAATGTACGAGTAGCTTTTCAGGAACGATATAGAAAAGAGGTGGGCCAATTGCCATTCATTGAGCTGCGCGAAGTAAGCAAGCTGTTCGGAGCCGTCCCTCATCAGGCGGTCAAGCTGCTGGAAGAAGGCTGGACGAAAGAACGGCTGGCCAAGGAAAAACAACTTGTACTGGGGGTAAATCGAGTCAGCCTGCAGATTGAAGAAGGAGAAATATTCGTCATCATGGGATTGTCCGGGAGCGGGAAATCGACGCTCGTCCGCATGCTGAACCGGCTGATCGAGCCTTCGTCGGGAGAGATTCGGGTTCGGGACAAAAACATTATGCAGATGACTCCGCAAGAGCTGCGGGAGCTTCGGCGCAAGACGATCAGCATGGTATTTCAGAAATTTGCGCTGCTGCCTCACCGCACCGTGCTGAACAATACGGAGTTCGGACTGGAAGTTCAGGGCGTTCCCAAAAAAGAACGCAAGGAAAAAGCGTTGCGTGCGCTGCAGCTGGTCGGCCTGGGAGATTGGGCCGAGAAAATGCCTGACGAGCTGAGCGGCGGCATGCAGCAGCGGGTCGGTCTGGCCCGTGCGCTTGCGAATGAACCGGAAGTGCTGCTGATGGACGAAGCGTTCAGCGCGCTCGATCCGCTCATTCGCCGCAGCATGCAGGACGAATTGCTGGAGCTGCAGCTGAAGATGAAAAAAACGATCATCTTCATTACCCACGACCTGGACGAAGCGCTGCGGATCGGTGACAAAATCGCACTGATGCGGGACGGGGCCGTCGTACAGGTAGGTACCCCTGAAGAGATTATGATTCATCCGGCCAACGAATACGTGGAGCGGTTTGTCGAAGACGTCGATTTGTCCAAAGTATTAACCGCCGAACATGTGATGCGCCGTCCCGAGACGATCAGTCCGGACCGCGGACCGCGTGTCGCCCTGCAATTTATGAGGGACCTTGGAATATCCAACCTGTTCGTCGTCGACCGTTCGCGGACTCTGCTCGGCGTCATCTCGGCCGAAGACGCTTCCGAAGCGGTGCGGACGAACAAATCGCTGGGCGATATCGTCATTGCCGACGTGCCCCGGGTAAGCCCGCAGACGCTTCTGGCGGATCTCTTCGAACTGTGCGGCGCCGCCAAGCTGCCCGTAGCCGTCGTTAACGATTCGAACCGGCTTGTCGGCGTCATCGTGCGCGGAGCCGTGCTTGGCGCTCTGGCCGGCCAGATCACCAGGACGGAGGTGAGCGCAAATGTTACCGAAGTTACCTCTTGACCGGTGGATCGAGGCTTTCGTCGATTGGCTGATGGATCATCTGTCCGGCGTTTTCGAACTGATGGCGACGGTCATCGAAGGGCTGGTCAACGGCTTCTCTTATTTATTTCATCTCATGCCGCCGCTATTGTTTATCGTCATTCTGGCTGCGGTCGCCTACAAGCTGGGCCGTTGGCCGCTAACCGCCTTTACGGCGATCGGTCTCTATCTGATCGTCAACCTCGGCTTCTGGTCGGAGACGATGGATACGCTCGCTCTTGTTATTTCTTCCGCATTCATATCGATCGTATTCGGAATTCCGCTCGGTATATTATGCTCGCGAAGCAAGACGGTATCCCGCGTCGTCACGCCCGTGCTCGACTTTATGCAGACGATGCCCGCCTTTGTGTATCTGATTCCGGCCGTTATGTTTTTCGGACTGGGGGTCGTCCCCGGCGTGATCGCCTCGGTTATCTTCGCGATTCCGCCGACGATCCGGCTGACACATCTGGGCATCAAGCAGGTGCCCGCCGAGCTTAGCGAAGCGGCCGACGCCTTCGGCTCCACATCCGGCCAGAAGCTGCTGAAGGTCGAGCTGCCTCTCGCCTGGCCTACGGTCATGGCGGGTGTCAACCAGACGATCATGTTGTCGCTCTCGATGGTCGTCATCGCGTCGATGATCGGCGCGCAAGGCGTCGGGGCGTCGGTGTACCGGGCTGTGACGCAGCTCAAAATCGGCGAAGGCTTCGAAGCCGGACTCGCCGTAGTGATCGTAGCGATTATGCTGGACCGTTTCACCCAACGTTTGATGAAATCTGAACGAAAAAGGAGATCCTAACCGATGATGAAAATGAAATCGAAACGTTTCTTTCTGTCCGTCCTTACTCTTGCGGCGATCGCCGCAGGCTGCTCCAACTCGAATACTTCGGGCGGCAGTCCGGACGGCTACGCCGATGCCGGAGCGACCAAGTCGATCGCCGAGCAAGTGAACCGGCAAATTATCGGGATCGATCCCGGGGCGGGCATCATGAAATCGACGGCGCAAGCGATCGACGAGTACGGGTTGAAAGACTGGAAGCTCGTTGAAGGCTCCGGGGCGGCTATGACCGCGGCGCTCGAGAAAGCGCTCAAAGACAAGAAACCTATCATCATAACCGGCTGGACGCCGCACTGGATGTTCGCCAAGCATGACTTGAAATATTTGAAAGATCCGAAAAACGTCTATGGCGGCGACGAGCAGATCCATACGTTCGCACGGCTCGGACTTAAAGCGGATCACCCGTCCGCCCACACGGTGCTGGACAAATTCGAATGGACGCCGGAGGATATGGCGGTCGTCATGTCCGCGATCCAAAACGGCAAAAAACCGGATGATGCCGCGAAGGAATGGGTCGAGGCGAATCCGGACCAGGTCAACGGCTGGACGGAAGGACTTGCCCTGGCGAGCGGTAAATCGCTGAAGCTCGGCTACGTCGCCTGGGATTCGGAGATTGCCAGCACCCATGTCGTGAAGGCTGTATTGGAAAGCAAGCTCGGCTATAAAGTGACGGCGCTGCAAGTCGAGGCCGGACCGATGTGGGCGGGGATTGCCGGAGGCGATACCGATGCGATCGTGGCCGCTTGGCTGCCTACGACGCATGCGGATTATTTGAGCAAGTACAAAGACAAAGTCGAGGATCTCGGTCCGAACTTGAACGGAACGAAAACCGGACTGGTCGTACCAAGCTACATGGATATCGACTCGATCGAAGATCTGCTTAAGCCTTAATCCGCAGATCCGGTCATCCCGGAATTCACCCTATCGCTATGCGACAAAAGCCTCCGCGTGCCGGCAACCCGGCTCCAACGCGGAGGCTTTTCCATATGCTGCGTAGGGCAGCGGTTTATTTGCCCTCGGAGGCAATCTGCACAATATGTTTGTTCGGCAAGTAATGCTGCGTATGGATATGGCGGATCGTACGTGTTTTGGCTCTCATGACGAGCGAATGCGTCTCGGCCCGCTCGCCCGACAAATAGTTGACGCCCTGCAGGAAGCTGCCCGACGTCACTCCGGTGGCCGCGAATATGACGTCCTCCCGGCCGACCATATCTTCCATCGTTAATACTTTATAAGGGTCCTGGAGCCCCATACTGACGCAGCGCTGATATTCTCCGGCGTTGCCCGGCATCAGCCTGCCCTGCAGCTCGCCGCCCAAACATTTCAAGGCGGCTGCAGCCAGTACGCCCTCGGGAGCTCCCCCGGACCCGACGAACATATCGATTCCGCTAGACGGCATCGCCGGCGCGATCGCCCCTGCTACGTCTCCGTCCGTTATGAACTTGATCCGCACGCCCACCTTGCGGAGCGTTTTTACGATCTGCTCATGACGCTCGCGGTCCAGCATCATAACCGTCAATTCACTCAAGTTTTTGCCGAGTAGGGAGGCGACGCAGCGCACCGTTTCTTCCAGCGGAGCGTTGAGATCAACCTTACCCGCACAAGCCGGCCCGACCGCCAGCTTCTCCATATACATATCCGGAGCGTGCAGAAGATGTCCTTTATTTGCGATAGCAAGCACCGATATCGCATTGTCGAGCCCCCGGGCGACGATGTTCGTCCCTTCCAGCGGATCAACCGCCACATCCACTTCCGGGCCCTGCAAATTCCCGACCTGCTCGCCGATGTACAGCATCGGCGCTTCGTCCATCTCGCCTTCCCCGATCACGACCGTGCCGCGAATCGAGACGGAATCGAACATCATCCGCATAGCCGTCGTCGCCGCGGCGTCCGCTTCATTTTTTTTCCCCCGGCCCATCCATTGGGCTGCCGACAAAGCCGCGGTCTCCGTTACCCGGACGACTTCCAGCGCTAACTCTCTCTCCACATCGTTTCCCCCTTGTACGAACTCCTCCCCAATATTGTATCATTAATAATCAATAGTATGTCAATACGTCATTCGTCGACATTTGTGACACACTATTAATCCGCGAACAAGCCGTATTTTATTATTTACAGAAAATATGCTTGCCGATTTGCTTAATTTGCGGCCGGCTCCAAATCCATTTGGACGTAGCGGTCACCGGGTTGAAATAATACAACGCTTCACCGGTCGGGTCCCAGCCGTTAATCGCATCCCGCGCAGCCTTGTAGGCCGTCTCGTTCGGAGTGAGCCACATCTGCCCATCGGCAACGGCTGTGAACGCCCCAGGCTGAAAAATAACCCCGGATACCGAGTTCGGAAACGAAGGGCTTCTCACCCGGTTCAAAATAACGGCTGCGACCGCCACCTGCCCGGTGTACGGCTCGCCGCGCGCCTCCCCATAGACGGCATGAGCCATCAGCCGGATGTCCTCCTCGGAGAAGCCCGACGGTTTTACCGTGACCGAACCGCCGCCTCCTCCTGCTGCGCCCCCTCCTCCGCCGGTTGCCGTTCCCGGCCTCCAGTTTTGCGTCGCCTTCCACAGCATCAGCTTCGTCTTCGATCCGACGACGCCGTCGACCTTCATCCCGAATTTGTATTGAAAATCGCGCACGGCCCGGTCCGTCTGCCAGCCGAAATCTCCGTCAATCCGGCCACGGTAGTAGTCCAGATAACCGAGCCGGCCCTGCAGCTCGTAGACGTCAGAGCCCGTGGAGCCGTACCGGATCGTCTGATCGCTGAAAGACTGCGCCGCATCGTCGGGTACGATCCAGATCATCGTCAGAGCGGCAGCTGCGATCGCGATCGCCAGCACGACCGTTTTCCATCTTTTTGACAACACAAACACCTCCATCCTACTGTGGCTGTTTTCGACAGCTTTAAGTTAGTATGAAGGTGTTTTCAAGTTTCTATTCGGATCGCCGGTCCGTCTCAGCCGGTTGTCTCTCCTGCCTTAAAACGGGGCGCGTCCGGCATTTCCGGGGCCTTAGTTGCACTCCGCTTGAAGTGGTCCCGCAAGCTCTTTCAAGTAAAACAGCTTGCCTGCCAGCGTCGGCATATAAGTCGACGGCAGCCAGCGGTCCGGTCCGTGCCGGAGCGTAATCCACAGCGACATACCCTGCCACATCATCCCCCGGCCCAGCGCTCCGTCGCATCCCCCGATGATCCGGTCGGACTGGAGGAACAACCCCGGACCGATCGTGTTCGCGCGGCAAGGGACCAGCGTCGTCCGGCTTTTGAAGCTGGTGATCGCATTTTGCTCGATCGTCAGCGGATGAAGCTTCGCGCCGATCCGGTAGCAGTCCCGGCTCCACGCTTCCTCGCTATCGTACTCCGCGGCAAAATGCGGTTCCCAGAAGGCGATGTGCAGCATCCGGCCGATGCCGAACACGGTAATCAGCTCCGCGCCTTCCGCTTTCAACGCGGCAATTTTGTCCGCATACGTCGGCAAGTTCGTTTTGGTCGCGAAGTTGCGTTGCTCCGGCGGGACCGTAAGCGCCCCGAGCGGGCCGTAGAATGCCTGCTCCATCGCATACTGAAACGCTCCCGGATTCGTCGGCTCCAGCGTATTGCCTTCGGCATCGCTCCATTCGTCCATGTTGAAGCCGTATACGTGAGCGCAGTCCACGTTCCACTCCTGCAGAAAATAAACCGCCCATTTGTACATTCCCATAGGACCGACCGGCAGGATCATCGCCAGCTTTTTGCCGGCTTCTTTCGTCCTGCGGATATTTTGAGCGATTTCATGCCCCATCATCATATCGAAGTCGTGCACGTTCTCACACGGAACCGGCTTGAAATCCCGGTGCCAGAACGATTGCCGCTCGCCGATCGATTCCGGCGGATGATCGCAGCACACATCTATTTTCGCCATATTCCAGCCCTCCGGATAAAACCCTTCCAGCATCGAGCCTTTTACCGTAGACATAAAGTCCATCCAGCACACCTCCGCATCAATAATTGAAGCCGCCGTCTAAGGGAGCAGACGCGCCGTCGTCATTCTCGGCCACGCTTTGCATGGTACGAACCCTTCCGCGAAGCCGGCTCCGCACTGCAGCCCCCGGAACTTCGAGACGGTTCTGACAAAATCGAGGAAATCGATCCCGTCGTGCTCATACAGCCATTTGATCTGGCTTTCATGCGCCGCGTTCATCGCCAGCTTCGTGTCGATATAATCGGTAATATCGACGTACTCGGTCGGCAGAAAACCGACGCCCGCCAGCGTGTCCATATAATAAATCGGGGCGACCTTCGCATTCGCCGGCGCAGGGACGTCCGCTTCGTAATGCGGAACCGTCGCGCAGAAGCTGGCGTCGAACACCGCTTTGGAAACTTCCATATGATCCTTCATATAGTCCTCGGGCGGATGGGTAATAATGATATCCGGTTCCGTCTGACGAATCACGTTAACCAGCTTGCGGATCAGGGCGTCCTCGTCGGACTTCACATTCAGATCCGCTATATCCATACTGAGCACCTTAGCGCCGATCAGCGCCCCGGAGTTTTGCGCTTCCTTCGCCCGGATCAGACGCAGCTCATCCGGCTGAATAATTTTATGACCTTTGTTGCCGTTCGCGACATGAACCATCGTCACCGAATGTCCGAGCGCCGCATACTTGGCAAGCGTACCTCCGCATCCGATCTCCAGATCGTCCGGATGGCAGGCAATCGCCAGCACGTTCATAGGGGTTCCTCCCGCAAGATCAATTTATAGCTTTGCATCCGCAATTTCGCGCAGCGTCAGACGAAGCGAGTCGCAGCCGTCCTTCAGCGTCGATTGTTCGATATTCCGGCCGCTGGTCAGGCACTCGAGAAAATAGGCCAGCTCGTTGTAGTAACCGCCCAGACTCGAGATGTTGCCTCCCTCTTCGCTGGTCGCGGCAGCTTCGTCCGCTACGCTCAGATCCGGCTCCAGGACGGCTCCTTCCTGCTCGTAGATGCGCATCGCCGGACTCGAGGAGGAGCTGAAGACGACCGCCGCTCTCTCGAATTGAACCCGGAACGACATCTCGAACGGGAACGTTTCGGGGTAGTTCCAGCCGCCTTCCAAGGAAACGACCGCATCCTCATACCGGTACAGGCTGAAAATATGGCCGTTCGCTCCGTCCTTCGTCACCGTCTCCGCCTTTAACCGCTCCGGCTCCCCGAACAGCGACCGGACGAAATCAACGTCGTGTACGTGAAGATCGAGCGCTGCGGAGCCGCTTTTCGCCGGTTCATGCAGCCAACCCTGCCACGCCCAGCCGGGACGCGGACTGATTCGTTTGAACACGCCGGATTGCAGCTTTCCGTAGACGTTTTCCTGCGCCAACCGCCGAAGCTCCATATATTCCGGCCAAAACCGGATGCAGTGTCCGACCATCGCTTGTACGCCGGTTTCCTTTTGCAGCGCGAGCAGCCGCTGCGCTTCTTCCTCGTTCAGACAAACCGGCTTTTCAATAAAGACGGCGTACCCTTTCTGCATCGCCGCAGCGGCCGTATCGGCATGCAGGTAAGTAGGCAGACAGATGTCAACCGCATTCACGTCCGCCTCGCGCAGAAGCTCCTCCGCCGAGGAATACGCTTTGGCTCCCAGCCTGGCGGCGAGCCGGGACGCTTTGTCCGACTCCACGTCGGCAACCGCCGTTACTTGAAAATCCCCTCTTCCGAGCAGCGCCTCATAACAGGACGCATGCATCGATCCCATAAACCCTGCGCCGATCAATCCGATCTTGATCATGTAGGTCCGGCTCCTTCCTGTGTTCTTGTTCTCCCGAGTATCGCATCCATCGAGAGCGAAGTATTGTATACGATCTGCTCCGGAAAATGACGGTACGGCGGTATCATCTCGGCGATGACGTAATCGCTGTACCCGATCTCCCGCAGCTTGGCGGTAACGGCCGGGTAATCGACATCTCCGGCGAGCAGGTCGACGAAAGCGGACAGTCCGGCCCCGTTGCGCCGGAAATCTTTGAAGTGCACCTTCTTGATCCGGCGGTTTAAGATTTTGATCCAATGCTCGGGATAACCGTTTAATAACGTGTTTCCGATATCCAGGTACGCTCCCACCCATTCCGATCCGATCGAATCGAGGAACGTGCGCATCTCGAGCGGGGACAATAAAAATTTGTTCCAGACGTTCTCGACGCCGATCGAAACGTTCGCCGCCTTCGCGTTCGCCGCCAAGCCGCTCAGCGCCTCCAGCGCATTCTCGTATGCAACGTCGTATTCGGTCACGCCCGCTCCGGGTATGAAGTCGACGCCTACCGCACCCGGCACCACCAGGATCGTATCCGCTTTCAACGACGCGGCGATCTCGAGCTGGCGCTTCACGGTATCGATCGCTTTGTCGCGATTCGGCTTGGACGTGCTTGTCAGCGCATACGACCAGCCTAGTCCGCAGGCCAGGCTCGGAAGCTCGATTCCTTCTCCGTCCGCAATCCGCTTCAGCTCGCGAATCTGCTCCGGACTGCTCTCCAGGCTCAGCTCGCCCGTCTCCGCCAGTGCCAGTTCAATCCCGTCATAACCGGCTTTCCTGGCCAAGCGGATACAATCGGACGCCGCCATCCCTTCGGGAAACGACCATACGTTAATCCCTTTTTTCATCCGGCTCTCCCCTTTCGCTTAGTTCGCATACCTTCATCCTATAGAATCGTCCAAGCGAAATCTTTACCGAAACTAGCAAATTATTTAACATTTCTTGCGCTTCCGGGCTTTCCGGTTCCCGGGTAATCTACTATGATGGGGATAAGACCGGCTGGGCGTTTTGCCGTATTCCGGCTCAACCGGCGCTTGATGGAGGGCCTGCATGGAATTCAAAAAAATACCGTTAACCGATACGATCAACGTCACCCACTTGATCTCGCTTCATTATTTCGAATTCGCCAAAGATTTCTTCTTCGAGGGGGAGCAGCACGATTTTTGGGAGCTGCTGTACGTCGATAAAGGGGAAATCGAGGTGATGGCCGATTCGGTCGGCTTCGTGCTGCAGCAAGGGGAGCTTATCTTTCACAAGCCGGACGAATTTCATTCCGTCTGGGCTAACCGGAAGATCGGCCCGAACGTGATCGTCGTCTGTTTCGAATGCCGTTCCGCCTCGATGGCGGCGTTTGAGAATAAAATTTTTTGCCTGAACGATCAGGAGCGCAATTACATGGCCAGCGTTATCAAGCATGGCTTCGCAACGTATTTGCCGCCGTTCGACCAGCTGCGGATTCACGATCTGGTGAAGCGCGACGACGCTCCGCTCGGATCGGAGCAGTTGCTTCGTATCCATCTGGAGCTGCTGCTGCTGTCCCTGGCCGCGCGCGGGGAGTCGCTCCCCAAGTCGACCCGGCTGTCTTCCGCCGCCAAGGAAAGAAGCGACGACGACTTGCTGGAGCGGGCGATCTCCGCAATGGAGCAGCAAATCACAGCAAGCCTCACGCTGGAGGAGCTGTGTACACGGCTTCATGTAGGGCAGTCGCGGCTTAGCGCGCTTTTTAAGGATAAGCTGGGGTCCGGCGTGATGAAAACGTACAAAAGCTTAAAGATCGAACGGGCCAAGCTGCTCATCCGCGAGGAACGATACAACTTCACCGAAATCGCCGAACGGCTCGGCTACAGCAGCATCCATACGTTCTCCCGCCACTTCAAGTCGGCGACGGACATGACCCCGACCGAATACGCCAAAACGGTGCAAGCCCGGATTTTGTAAGATAAACTGTTACAGAAAAATCGTCCGAGGCAAAACGCCCGGACGGTCTGTTTTCTATATGTGGACGGAGGGTCATATTATACGAACAAAAACTTTAACGGACACAGCTGCTGTTATTACGGCGAATTTCGATCAATTCGATTTCTAACGGACATAGATGCACTTATTTGATGGGAAACGTCTCTTTTGGAGGTGGTTCGGAGTAAATTAGCGCTGTGGTGACCGTTACATTTTCAAAAACTGTTTATTAGCGAAATAGCGTCCACCATGTCCGTTAGAGCATGGTTTAGCTTAGATCTCAGGTTCATCTTGGCTCTAACACGGTACTCCCTCGGATACGGAAGCCAGCTGTTCGTTAAAAAGAAGCGAAGCTTATTACTTTTTTCGTTCTAGAGCGAAGATTACACCCATAATATGGAAGTGATAAGCAAACAAAAAACCCGCATATGCCGTCCGATTCCCCTGTTTCAAACCCGCTCTCGCAGGTGGGTGTCCGCAGCCGTCCTTTTGAAGTCCCCTTTTGAGGGCATGTCAGCCGGACGAACGATATTGAACTCCCTAGAAACACTCATTGGTTCAAAACAAGTCGGAAATCGAAACGTACATCGCAGGATTTGTTGGTCGTAGGCGGTTACCGCTACTAGCTAATATTATAGGCGCATCCGGGCGAAAAGTAAACCTCGGGACTTTTCGGCAAAAAAGAAACTTCAAAAATCACGGATTGATTTTGTCCTGCGGCTTCGCGCCGCTTGTATCGGCCGGACCGGAATCGGCTTCGACTTCGGAAGCGCTGTTGAGCTCTTTCTGGGCTTCCGCCTCGGCCTCTTCTTCTTCGAGCTGCTTTTTCTCGGACACCGTTTTCATCTTGTCGAAGATCCGGTGGAACGTCCAGAACGACACGATAGCCATCAGGCTTCCCATAAAAAACGGGATCAGAAACGTGTACTGGAACAGACTGATATATACAATAACCCCGTTGCCAACCATCAAAAAAATCGTCATGATCGGGTTGCCGATCGTGATGAGCATACAATTTTTGATAATCTGCCAAAACTTCATATGGAAATGAACCATAATCGAGAAAAAGTGGAACATCGCCGCAAGCATGATAATGCCGAGCACGATGAACAGCATTGCCAGCAAGCTGAGCGAGCCGGTTTGCCGCAAATAAAACGTATAGTTGATATAGAGGAGCGTCCCGAACAAAATAAACAGCAAACCGCCCAGCATACTCTGTAAATAGTTCTCTTTGTAGCTGCGGAAAAACGTTTTAAACAGCGGCGCATCCGCGTCTCCCGTCAGCCATTTGCGGGCAACCGCGAACATGGCGGCCGTTGCCGGGAATAACGTAAACGGCGTAACGATCGCTACCAGAACGAGCGCTTGCCCCAAATATTCGGGTGTTTCCATCGTCGCGATCAAGCCGGCCAAAACCAAATAAAAAAACGGAACCGAACAGATTACCCACAGCACGTTAATGACAGACAGCCGCATAATCCATTCCGATATCCGGTACAATCCACCCATTAATCCGCGAAATTCCAAGCTGACGTCCCCCTTCGACTCCTTGTCCAATACTTATAATAATACTATCATATTTGCGAAAAGGGAAGGAACCGTCCGGTTCCGGTTCGCTCGTCCGCTCTCATCGTCGTGCCTTCATCCTGCTATCTATACCGAGATCGTTCACTCTGTGCTGCCCTTAATGCGAATGCAAATAACAGTCTTTTGCGAGGCTGTCGATTCATTGTGTAGAAGTGTTAGCAGGCCGTTGCAAGTGAAAAGTTACCTTCTTCTGCTCAAACAGGTTGTCCGGAATCCCTTGATTGAATAAGGATTGTAAGGTAGCGGATTCCAGACAAAACTCGCCAGAAGGTAATCTGTTTCCTTTCCACTTGGTTGTCCATAATGAATCGACAGCCTCTTTTGCATCCTCTATTCTCGCCATATCGGGAAAACAGAAGTGAATAAAGGCGGTTTGCGCCTCTTATTTCCACCGTTTAGTCGGGCTAGCACCCTTTTTGCGACTTATAAGAGCTGCAGACCGCTCTTATTTTCCCATCCAGACGGGTTCCGGAGAAAATAACAGGTACAAACCGCTCTTAATCGTCAATAGTACCTGCAGCAGCGCCATATCGCATAAACACCCGCAGCGTTAAAAAAGGCCCGCCTTTAACGGGCAGGCCTTCCTATGAGGATCAGTTGTTCACGAAATCGGAATTCGTCGGTTTCGGCTTACGGTTCGCATCGTCATACTTGCGAGGTCCCCGCTCCCCGTCGCGGTAGCTGCGGTCGTCGCGTCCGCCGCCGCTGCCGCTGCTATAGCCGCCGTAGCCGCCTCTGCTGTCCCGGCGTCCGCGGTCTCCGTAGCCGCCTCCACCGCCGGAATACGGACGGTCTCCGCCACGGCGGTAGCCGCCTTGTCCTTGACCGTCGCGCACGTACGAGCCCGGCATTTTGCGTCCCGAGTTGCGAACGTCCGGACGGCGCTTTTTGGCGCGGAGCGGCTCTTCCGGAGTCAGCTCGATGTCGATTTCCTTCTTGTCGCCGGTCAGGAGCTTCATCGCGGCTGCAAGCAGCTGAACGGAATCGTACTGCTCGAGCAGTTGGATTGCGCTCGCTTTATATTCAGCATAGTTATCGTCGTTAATCGTTCCGATCAGGCGCTCTGCCGTTACGCGTTGCTTGCCCTCGATCGCTTCGGCCATGCTTGGCAAAGGCTTGCGGGCGATGCGGTGACGGGTTACGCGCTCGATAAAGTGCAGATGGTCGATCTCCCGCGGAGTAACGAACGTCCAGGCTGCGCCTTCGCGCCCTGCCCGTCCGGTACGACCGATCCGGTGAACGTAGCTTTCCGGATCTTGCGGTAAGTCGAAGTTGATAACATGGGTTACACCCGATACGTCAAGTCCCCGAGCGGCGACATCCGTCGCCACGAGAACGTCGATGCTGCCGTCGCGGAATTTGCGCATGACGTTGTCACGCTGGTTCTGCGACAAGTCCCCGTGGAGACCTTCCGCCGAATATCCGCGCTTCTGGAGCGCTTCGGACAACTCGTCGACCCGGCGCTTCGTGCGGCCGAAAATAATCGCAAGCTCCGGCGCTTCCATATCGAGCAGGCGGCAAAGCGCTTCGAACTTCTGCTTCTCCTGCACTTCAATATACGCTTGGGCGATCAACGGTGCGCTGACCTGTTTCGGGATCACCGAAACGTGTTCCGGCTCCGTAAGGAATTGCTTCGCCAGCCGTTTAATATTCTCCGGCATCGTAGCCGAGAACAGCATCGTATGGCGATCCGACGGAACGAGCTGGAGGATCGACTGGATGTCGTCCATAAAGCCCATATCGAGCATCTCATCGGCCTCGTCGAGCACGACGGTATTCACGCTGTCGAGCTTGATCGTCTTCCGGTTGATATGGTCGAGAAGACGTCCCGGCGTTCCGATAATGATCTGCGGCTTTTTCTTAAGCGCGCGGATCTGCTTTACGATATCTTGACCGCCGTAGATCGGCAGCGAGCGGATTCCTTTAAACCGCCCGAGTTTGCTGATCTCCTCGGCTACCTGAATGGCCAGTTCCCGCGTCGGGCACATGATGAGCGCGACGATTTTCTCTTCTTGAGGGTCGATACGGCTCACGAGCGGAATGCCGAATGCGGCCGTTTTCCCTGTACCGGTTTGCGCCTGACCGATCAGATCTTTGCCTTCCAGGGCGAGCGGAATCGTCTTCTCCTGAATCGGAGTCGACTCCTCAAATCCCATTTCTGTAATAGCACGCAGTACTTTAGTGTCCAAGCCAAACTCGCTGAACAATTTCAAATTGCTTCTACTCCTTTTTTACCTAGGGTATCTAGATCCCTCGAAATTTTGATTTACCCTTAAGCGCGACTTTGTCTATCCGATGGTTTAGTATCTCTTTCCCTTAACCCGTTTCATACGGGGATCATATGCGGATCTCTTTACCAGAAAAAAGGTATGAGCGGTCTTCCCATCGCCTACTCATCCATTCGCAGCCGAACTTAAGAATATCTATAGCATTATATCATAAGCGAAGATGCCATTTCCAGCTTTTTTCAACCAGTATGCTCGCCATCATCCTTTTGTATCCCTAAAGGGCTGCGAATTGTTGAGATTTGGTTTTTCTCCGCGAAACCATTTCGCCCTTTGCGCCGTATTACCGTTTAAGTATTCAGGCACACGACCGAACGAACGCGATCAAAGGAGAGAATCACATGTCCATTTTCAAACGAATCAGCAATCTGATCCGAAGCCATAAAGAACCGCAGCCTCTGCCGCAGTCGAATATTCACCCGCTCGAGGGCGCGTCCGTGGGAGATATCGCGCACGTCGATCTGGAGGAATTCGTCATCTCCGGCAAGGTGTCTTATGCCGATCCGGGATACGCGCCTCACCGGTATGCTTATTATTTGCAAAGCGGCCGCGACATCCACTGTCTGCTCGTCGAGAAAGGGCGAAGCTATGACTGCTTCATGTGCAAATTTCTCGAAGGCGGCCTGGACGACCCGAACGACGTACC
This sequence comes from Paenibacillus sp. MAH-35, assembly GCF_058135425.1. Lineage (NCBI taxonomy): Bacteria > Bacillati > Bacillota > Bacilli > Caryophanales > Paenibacillaceae > Paenibacillus > Paenibacillus sp. MAH-35. Next base: position 128,131 of record NZ_JBYUPU010000016.1, on the reverse strand, counting down.
GACCCGTCTCGAGGTAGACGGCAACATGACGTACGATCTGGAGCATCACCGCACGGACCGGACGCTGACGCAAGGCAACACCGATTTCCGCAACGGCGACCAGGTGCTGATCTGGAAATATTTCGCCGACAACAGCTCGCATTTCTTTTTGCAGTGGCAGGACGGTAAATTTGTCGCCATGGAAGGAACGCGCATCCCGTCCGGCGAAGTGAAGATCATGAAATCCAAACCATAAGGCGGGAGTGAACAGCTATGATCCGTTGGAACCGCTGGACGACCTGGGTTAGCTTGCTGCTCGTCGTCGCCCTGCTGTCCGGATGTGCCAATGCGGCCAACTATGTAAAAGACTCGTATCCGCTCGTAAGCGTTGACGGCAAAGGAAAAACAACGGCGAAAGTGTACGAGGCCGAAGGCAAGACGGTTCCCGAGGTAGCCAAAGAAATAACGGACCAGGAGAAACCTCAGGAAACGAGCAAAGAAGATCCGGACCAAATGTTTCTCATGTACGACAACCGGATCGTCAATTTGCAGAAAAACCCGGATAACCCGGACAATACGCTGATTGAAGTCAACTCGATCGAATATGCCAAGCAGCATTACGATTCCTCCTTCCTCGAAGGGTTCGTGACCGCGGCCATTATCCAATCGATACTCGGGGGCGACTGGTCGAGCTCGAGCTACAAAAAATATCCGGAGCCGTACAAAGGATACAGCAGCTCCAGCGCAGCCAAACCGTCTTCGTCTTCGTCAACCTCCAAGACGGACGAGAAGAAACCGGCTACGACCGACCGTACGGGATCGTTCAGCTCCAAAGGATCGGGCTCTGCGTCCACGACTCCTCCGGCAAGCGGCTCGACCAGCACAAGCAAACCAAGCACAAGCACCGGAAGCTCCAGCACGAAAAGTTCGGGAAGCTGGTCGTCCTCCAATTCGGGCAGCGTCCGCAAAAGCGACGGCTCGACACCTTCGACCAAATCGTCGAGCAAGCCGAGCACTTCCAAACGTTCCGGCAGCTTCAGCAGCAAAAAAAGATAAGTTACAAGCCTCGGGCGCAAGAGCCCGGGGCTTTTTTGGGACGGATCGCAAAGCGCCGAAATCCGCACCGAAGCCATCGCTCCGCTTTGTTGGCGTTTTTTAGTATGGCAACCGCCGACCTTGTGGAACACTACATGGTATGGAGGGACTTGCCATGGTTCGGTTGCGCGATCTGTACGATTTGCTGCGTATGGCGCTCGGAGCGTTTCTTATAGCAGCGGGCTTCAATTTATTTCTTATACCCCATCAGCTGTTAAGCGGAGGATTGTCGGGCATTTCGATGATGGTCGGCTATTTCACCGGCTGGAACATCGGCCTGTTATATTTTCTGATCAACCTGCCTGTGTTGATCTGGGGCTGGATCGTCATAGGCAAGCGGTTCATTGTGCTGAGCATCGTATCGGTACTGGCAACCACCGTCTTTTTGCAGCTTATCCCCGGCATATCCATTAACAGCGATCCGATTATCGGAGCCGTGTTCGGCGGAAGCCTGCTCGGCCTCGGCTCGGGGTTGTCGCTTAGAACCGGCGGCTCGTCGGGCGGATTCGATATCATCGGCTCGATCCTGACCCGGAGACGCGATTATCCGCTCGGCATGATCCTGTTCATCCTGAACAGCACCGTCGTGCTGGCGCTCGGTTTTATGCTGAACTGGGACTTGGCGTTGTGCTCGATGCTCTCCATTTTCATAGCGGGGCTCGTCGTGGATACGATTCATATCCGCCATGTTAAAGTGACCGCCTTCATCGTGACGAGCAAGAGGAAAGAGATCGCCGGGCGGCTGCTCGCGCTTCCCCGCGGGGTAACCGTGATCAAAACCGAAGGCGCGTACAGCCAGAGCCAGCATGAAATGCTGATGACGGTGACGACCCGGTACGAACTGGCTGAACTGCGCAAAATTATTAAAGAAACGGACCCGAAGGCGTTCGTCAACATTGTCGAGACGGTTGCCGTGATCGGAGAATTCCGCAAATTACAATAAATGTAAAATAATGCTGGGTTCCGTAAATTTGGACGCAGGAAAATGTTGTAAAACGGACGCAAAGAGAATGGACTTGTGGTATAATGGACTTGTAATTTCATAGGTTCTGGTATGAACGCTCAGCAACGTGTACTCTTTTCGTTTTTTTGGCCGATCGTCGTAAGACCGATTCGAGAAAAAATGCGGAAAGGTGTGGTGCTCATGGAAACGGTCAAATTATCCAGGATTGTCATGAAATTAACGCCTGACATGTACCCTTGCCTGAAAACATCCGAACTGGACATGGACATCGTGCTCCGATACGGATTCGACGCACTTGAGAAAGCCGACGCGTTGGACATTGTGAAGTACAGCATTTCCGAATATCAAAAAGACGCCCTGCTTCATTGAAAGGGCGTCTTTTTTGGCGTTGCCGCCGGTTTACCGTCAGCTCCATCCCCGGCTGCGGCGGTACTGGTGGGTGGCATATAGGAACAGTGCGGCAATGGCGCTTAAAACGGCCCCGAATATATACATGCTGCCGCCTCCCCACTCCTGCTTGAACCATCCCCCGATCACCCCGCCCAGTAGTCCCGCCAGTCCGAGAAATACGGCGGAGACGATCGCTTGCCCGGTCGAACCCATCTCCGCCGGTACGAGTCGGACGGCGTATTGGATCGTCGCCATCCAGAACAAAGCGAAGGTGAAGCTGTGAGACGCCTGAAGCGCGATCAGCACGGACGGATCGTCGATCCAGGCGTATGCCGCCCAGCGGACAGCGTACAGAATCGAGGTCAGGCCGAGCACAGCCAGCTCGTGATATTTATGGAGATGACGGCCAAGCCAGGCGAACGCCAGCGTCTCGCTGACGGAAGCGACCGCCCACGCCAAGCCGAACCACGTATCGGGAGCGCCAAGTTCGGCCAGATGCAGCGTAAACCATACATCGTTCAGACGATGCGGAATCGAGACGATCAGGATCATGATCAGAAACCAGAGAAACATCCGGTTGCGGAGCAGGACGCCGATATCTTTAATCCGGATGCGCGTATCCGCGCTCCCTCCTTGCTCCTGTCCCGCACGTTCTCTGAGAAACATCAGCAGCGCGAACGGTACGAGCCACAGCGCCCAGAACAAATAACCGATCTTCTCGATTCCGCCGATCCAGGCCAGCATATAACCGGACAAGATCGCAACGATGCTGAATCCTGCCGAGCCCCACGACCGCACCGCTCCATACGACTGCTTCGTCCCGCGAATCGATTTCATCGTTAAGCTGTCGAGCAGCGGAATCGAAGGATACATGAAGAAATACAGCAGCATCACAAACCAAAAGGCCAGTCCAAACGTTCCCGACAGGAATAAACCTACGCTCGCTAGTATCGTAAACAACCATAAAAGGCCGATGATCCGTTTGATTGTATTATATTTATCGCTTAAATAACCCCATACCGGCTGCGCAAACATCGCCACGAACGGACCGATATTCATGAGCCACCCGATTTGCACCGGCGTATAACCTTTCATTCCGAAATATACCGGCAAATAGGGAAGCAATACCGCCTGCAGGGCATAAAAAGAAAACAGCACCCCTTTTACGGCGAACAGCTGTCTAGTCATGAATCCATCCGTCCTCACCTTCGATGAATGCATGCCCCTCCGGGCACGCCTCTCTAATCCTAATCGATTCAGCCGTCTTCTTTCAACATAATCCTACAAAATCCTCTGGGATTCGTTCGCGGGTTCCCGTATAATGAAGGTCCAGAAACCGGATTTTCGGATTGGAGACGAGAGGTATGGAACTATTACTGGCCGCCTGGCTTCTGCTCTGCGGCAATGTATCCGGCACTCCGGCCGACATCCCGCTCGAGCAGCTGCTGCAGGCCGCAGTCGATTCGGCCCGGCCGGCCGCGGCCGAACAAGCCGGGACACCGCCCGGCGGCGCATACAGCAAGACCGATCCGCAGCAGGACGCTCCGCTTGTTAAGGGCGTCTACGCCACTGCGCACAGCGCGGGAGGGGCGCGGCTGCAAACGCTGCTCCAGCTGATCGACGAGACGGAGCTGAATTCCCTCGTGATCGATATCAAGGACGATTACGGGTACATTACGTATCCGACCGGGAACGAACAGCTTGAAGCGATGGACACGACCAAAAAGATCATTTCCGATATGCCGGGACTTATTGCCAAACTAAACGATCATCACATCTACCCGATTGCAAGAGTCGTCGTCTTCAAAGATACGGTGTTGGCGAACCGGCAGCCGGAGCTGTCGTTTCGGAATCCGGACGGATCGGTCTGGACGAACGGCAAAAATCCGGGTGACAGCTTCGTTAATCCGTACCGCAAGGAAGTGTGGGATTACAACATCGCCGTCGCCAAGGAAGCGGCCAAAGCAGGCTTTAAGGAGATCCAGTTCGACTATGTGCGGTTTCCCGAAGGGTTCGAGAAACGGGCGGAGGAGCTGACTTATACGAAGGACGAGCGGACGCGAATCGACGCCGTCGCCGACTTTGTATGGTATGCGCGCGAGCAGCTCGCTCCGTACGGGGTGCGCGTCTCGGTCGATATTTTCGGCTATGCCGCTTCCGTACCGGCCGCCGAAGGAATCGGGCAGGACTTCGAGAAAATATCGAAGTACGTCGATGTAATCTCCCCTATGATCTATCCGAGCCATTACAGCACGGGATGGTACGGTTCCAAGGTGCCGGACGCCGCTCCGTACGTTACGATTAACGGCGCCATGATCGATACGAATAAAAAGCTCGAACCGCTGGCGGAGCTTAAGCCGGTTGTCCGCCCCTGGATTCAGGACTTTACCGCCTCGTGGGTGAAAGGATATATCCGGTACGGCAAGCGCGAGCTGGAGGAACAGATCCGCGCTCTGAACGATAACGGCGTTCATGAATATTTGCTCTGGAACGCGGGCAACACGTACACGTCTGGAGTCGATTACCGGTAAGCGAGGCGATAGCTACGCACCGCGCTGCGGCGCGATTGCTTGTCTGCGGTCGCGTCCGGCCGCCCTTCGGCTGAAGCACGGACACTGCCCGACTTTAGTCCAGTCCGGAAACCGTCTCCAGTCTGTTTTCGCGGCAAGCCGGTACGGGTAAGCTGGTATCAAACCCATTGACGGAAAGAAGGAGCGATCCATGAACGACCGATATTTCGAATCAGGACCAGCTCACCAGCAGCACGTCCCCCCTTATCAAGGCGGACCGGGAGCTTATTCGTTCCCGATCGATCCGGTAAAACCGAAGAGCAAGTTTGTCGCCACAGTATTGTCCATGTTCATTCCCGGAACCGGGCAAATGTATCTCGGCGCCGTCGTTCGCGGCATGTCCATCATGATGCTGCTCGCGCTCGACATCGTCGCCATCGTTTTTTTCGCCGACGGCCCGGTACAAAACAACGTGCTTCCCGTCACCTTGCTGTCACTGCTTATTCCGGTCGTTTATTTCTACAACGTCTTCGACGCGGTTCATCAGACCGATGCGATCAACCGGGCGATTCGCCACGGCTTCCCGTATGCCGGCTACGCTTATCCGAACTCGAGCGGCGGCAATCTGATGCTCGGTTTTATCGGCGCCGTCGTCTTTTTCTGCTCGCTGTCGGCTTTCGGCGGCTGGTGGGACGGCCTGTTTACGGTAAATGCGGCTTTGGGCGGCGCATTGCTGCTGATTGCAGGCGCTTACTTGTTTATGAAAGAGTTTCGCGGGAAAAAGTCCTAGCGGAAACCTGCAGCACCCGCACAAAAGCCGCTTCCAGTGACGGAAGCGGCTTTGTTTCGTTCATCCGTTTGTTGTCAGCGGTTGCGCAGCGCGTTCGCCAACTGGACGAAATAGGCGACTGTTCTCATCGCTCTTTCCTTCACCATCGGGTTGACCGGCTCGCCCTCGGCGTCGAACTGGCGGTTGTCTCCGCCGATCGAGATCCATTCGGGGCAATTGACGCCGTGAACGCCCCTGACGATTACCTGCAGCTGCTGGAGCGGACTGACGCCGACAGCACCGCCGGTCGAGGAGACGGATAAGACCGCCTTGCTGTCGAAATGATCGAAGCCGAGATGATCGATCGCATTTTTCAGGACGCCGGAGATACCTCCGTGATAATCGGGAGTGCTTAATACGATGGCATCGGCCTGCAGCATCGCTTGTTTCAGTGCGGCCAGATTCTCGTCAGGAGGATTCCGGTCATCCGGTGTGAACAGAGGTACGGGGCGCTCATACAGATCGAACAAAGTGACCCGGCATCCCTTCTCTTCAAGCAGCCTGGATAAATACCGGCACAGCTTCGTACTGGTGGACGCTTTTTTGTTACTCCCTGCCAGTATGGTTACGTTCATGCTGGAATCTCCTCTCCGATATTACATACTTTTTTGTTTATTATATTCCTTTTATTGGTTCATGGAAAGAGCCGCCTTCCTTCGCCGTCCGATCGATTACGGATACCGCGTTTCGCTTTCGTCTTTTACCGTGTCCTCGTTCCTCACCTGCTTGCCCACGTTTTAGTACGGGAGTAGTATAATGGAGAGGCAAGAGTTCATTTCCAGACCGGAGGGATAACATATGCTGCAACTAGGCGAACCGGCCCCGTTGTTCGAGGCGGAGAGCACGCAAGGAACCGTTAAGCTGGGCGAGCTGATCGGCAAACGGCCCGTCGTTCTTATTTTTTACCCGATGGACGAAACGCCGGGCTGCACCGCCCAGCTGTGCGCGGTCCGGGACAGCAAGAAGCAGTACGAATCGATCGGTGCAGTCGTCATCGGCGTGAATCCGGCCGGGATGGACGCTCACCGGAAGTTCGCGGCGAATCACGGACTGGACTTTCCGATCGCCGTCGATGAAGGCGGCTCGATCCGCAAAATGTATGGGGTCGGCAAGATGCTCGGTCTGTTTCTCCAGCAGCGGGTCGTATACGGAATCGACAAGCAGGGGAAGATTGCTTTCGCCCGGAAAGGCAGCCCGTCCGCGGAAGAAATTGTCGCGGCGCTTGGTCGCGCCTGATGCGGCTGAAGCGAACGCAGATGAAATAATGAGGGACTGTTTCAATCGTCATATAGCGATTATTCGAGCCCTGCTTAGAACCGGTTTCTTGAGAAAAGGACCTCAGGCCTCCGCCTTTCAGCGGAACTTGAGGTCCTTTCGTTTCGTTTCGGTTGTTCGAGATGTTTTAGTGTCGTGCCAACACTTTGGGGACGATTTCTTTTTCTTCATGAACAGCGGCCGACAACCACCGTGCTGAGCCCCTTTGTTGGAAGCAAGATCGCCGGTTCCATCCGGACGGTTGCTGGGTATGACTGTATATATTCAGCAAGATTCGCCGTACATCCGGCTCGACTCCTGCCATACTTCTCCCGGTGCGAGCGATACGAGTCCGGTTTCTTCGGCGGAAAATGGGGCGCTCGGCGCGTTCACCATCCCCGTCTGCGGCTCCGGACAGAAGAACCCGCCTTGGCCGCCTCCGTTATAGATCATCCAGAACTTGTACGCCGAGCCCGCCTCGTAAACCAGCCTGACGTTCAGCCGGGTATCGGTCAGCTCCATGACGTTGCGGCCGCCTTGCGGGACCGCTGTATAATGGTTGTCGAGCGATGCGAAATACGGCGTCGTGCCTGCTCCCTTCATCTTCTCCTCGTCCGCATCGAGCGCCGAGAATCGTCCGGTCGGCAGCATCCGCTCGTTCAGTTCGATCCGCTCGCCTACCGTCATTCGGAACGAACAATCGGACGGCGTGCTTCCCGGCGCGAACGGAGCGTTTACCGTCGTATGGAAGCCAAGCGTGCACGGCATCGGCTGCAAGCCGTCATTGCGCACCCCGGTCTCCTGCGTGAGCCCGTCCTTGCTAAGCGAATAACGGATTTTGATCGTGAATTTATGAGGAAAATATGCAAAGGCCGGATGCGATTCGTCGACCCGCTGCGCAACGACTACATAACTGGAACCGGCATCGGCGCCGTAATCGTCCACCTGCCAAGGGATATTGTAGAAGAAGCCGTGTATATGATTGTTCCGGCCCGGCTCGGTGACGGGGAGCTTGTACGTTTGTCCGTTCCAAGGAAAGTTGCCGTCCTCGTACCGGTTCGGCGGAAACAGCACCGGAATGCCATGCACCATCGGTCTTTGTTTAAACGCTTCCATCTCGTCCGCCTCCGGCTCCCGCAAATAGCGGAACCCGTTCTCCGCGTCCCGAAACGCGACCAGATTGCCGCCAACTTCGGGAAGCAGCGCTGCCTCGTACGGCCCGAACTTCAGCCATATCGCTCTCTCTCCGTAAAAAGTACCTTCATAAGCGTTCGACATTGCGACCGACTCCTCCCGGGGCTCCCCGCTATGTGTGCCGGCTGGTAGTCCGACATGCGGGATATGGTAGTCATTATAATCCAAAGCGCGCCGGCTTGCTAGAGAAAGAATAGGATAAGCTCTGCAGGAACTGGGTCGTCATTGTAAAGAAAGGGGAAGTCGTTCGATCGGCGATTGGAAGCGGATGGCGGGATAAGGCCTGATAGAAGCGCGTGAGAAAACAGGTCGGCTTACTGATGTGAAGGTGATGCGGATACTGTTGTTTGGGGCGGTGGGGATGCCTTGGCGGGTGCCGGATCGGTGTAGTTAGCCGCGTCGATTATCCGATAAAGAGCGGTTTGCCACTCTTATTTGGCGCTTTCCCTTCTTGCCTGTCTGAGAAAGATCGGTTGCCGGTAGACGAAAGGGACTGTCCATAAAAGCGTTCGCACGGGGCATGGTAACATCCCGATTTCAAAGGAAAGGACCTCAAATTCCGTGGTAAAACGGAGGTTGAGGTCCTTATTCTTCACAGAAAACCGGTTCGAAGTGGGCTCAGATATTGCAAATCCCTTTTGAGGCAGCCCCTCGCCAGTCCTGTTCCAGCAAGCTGCTCGCACTACCGCTACTGCGCCCGCAAGCCATGCTATCGCCGCTTATTGCGACAAACGAAGCGCAAGCTCGTACAGCTCGCGGTTAATTTCTTTCTTGGAATGAACGACCTTGTCGATATCGGTCGTGACGAGCTCGCCTTTGATGACGCCGCACGCCTTGCCGGAATCGCCGGAGATCAGCTGACGCACCGCAAAGTCGCCGAGACGGCTAGCCAGGATGCGGTCATTGTGCGTCGGCGTACCGCCGCGCTGAATATGGCCAAGCACTGTTACGCGTGCGTCGATCCCGTTCGATTCCTTGATGCGGTCGGCCACGCTTTGTGCGTTGCCCGCTCCTTCGGCGATCACGATAATGCTGTGGCGTTTGCCGACCTGGAAGTTGGCTTCCATCCGCTTCGCCACCTCGTCCAGATCGAACGGCACTTCCGGTACGAGAATCGTTTCGGCGCCGCTGGCAAGTCCTGCATACAGGGCGATGTCTCCGCAGTGACGGCCCATCACCTCTACGACGGAGGAACGCTCATGCGAGCTCATCGTATCGCGCAGCTTGTTGATCGCATCAACGACGATGCTGACAGCCGTATCGAAGCCGATCGTCACGTCCGTGAACGGAATATCGTTGTCGATCGTGCCCGGCAGCCCCATCGTACGGATTCCCAGCTTGCTCAATTTATTTGCGCCTTGATACGAACCTTCGCCACCGATAACGACGAGGCCGTCGATCCCGTGCTTGCGCAAGTTGTCCGCTCCGAGCTGCTGGCCTTCCGGGGTCAAAAACTCCTTGCAGCGGGCCGTCTGCAAAATCGTTCCGCCGCGCTGTATAATATCGCCGACGCTGCGCAAATCCATCGGACGAATATCTTCGTTAATAAGCCCGTAGTACCCGCGCTGAACGCCGTACACTTCCAGACCGTGGTAGATCGCGCTCCGCACCACCGCGCGAACGGCTGCGTTCATCCCTTGCGAGTCGCCGCCGCTTGTCAATACGGCAATTTTCTTAACTGTCATACATCATGTTCCCCTTTCGATTAGTCCCATGTAGTCGGTCATAGGTCCGGCTGCGTCAGACGGACGCCTTGCGGATCCATACGCTGTTGGCCCAGAAGAAGACGCGCATAAGCGGACTGCCTTTCATAAGCTGGCGCGATATGGCCCGCACTTGCTTTTGCTCCCTTACTTTCGGATCGGATAAATAGAGGGCCAGCAGCCCTTCGATAATCATCCGGTGAAACTGCGGATGGTCCAGACCGACGATGTCCTTCCGGGCCCGTTCCGCGATGACTGCGATTTGCCGGGCGGTCGTTTCTCCGTTCTCGTAATAAAAACAGAAATTCAAATCCCCGCCCGCCAAATCTTCATCCTGGTCGATCAAATAATCGAGTAAAATGTGCAGCCCGCATACATGCGGAAAGTAAGCTTTGTGAATCGCCTCCGCACGTTCGGCGGTGAGCCTCTCGCCGGAAGCGGCCAAAAACAAATAAAACACCCCAAGCGTCGAACCGGTTGCAGCCGCGAACTCGTTCCATCGCAAATGCGAAAAACGGGGCCGGTGCTTCTCCCACCAGTTCATCAGCTCCTGCTCGCGCAAATCGTGCCGGATATGCTTGTACACCTGCAGATCGCCGTACAGCCCGACCAGTTCCTTGATGCCGTCGCGGACGTGCGGATACGACGGCAAGCGGGAGATGCAGGCTTGGCAAGTACGGACGAGTTCGTGCAGGTACCCGCCGTCCTCGCGCTCCTCCCGGAGTGCGTAATAGTCGGCGAGCGGAGCGTCCGGATCGACCGCATCCAGCATGGAACGGTGAAGCAGCCGGAAATCTTCCGGGTCCATCGAGGTACTGCGGTCGCATAAATTATCCAAATAATCGCTGATCGTCTGGAAAGAGACGATAAGCGGAATCAACACGTGGCGCATCGGCAAATTGGCGGCCGCGTATACTGCCCCGCCCTTGCAATGAAACTCTTTATGGGTAATGCTGTCGATCGCCTGCTTGCGCAGCTCGGGGTCGGGCATGCGCTCGGCCATCTCGCGCCAACGCTGCAGTTCGCTTCTTACGCTCGGAAACACATGCCGGTATAATCGGTGCATCAGAGTTAGAGGGTTTCGGGGTACTTTTTGACTGTTACGCCTTGTCGTCATCAATTGCGGCGATCCTCCACGCTAGTCTTGATGACAATTTACCGAAATAAAGGTAAATTGCATCTATGATGCATTTCATCACCTTGCCGATGAATTGCATCATACCCCATATATTATAGTACAAAATCACCCAACTTCCTAATAATGCCCCTTAACCGATACGTCCTGATCCGCACGGAACCACAAATGAAGATCGGTAATGCAGCTCGCCAGCTCGGCGATCTCGGTATTCAGCCGGCAGGAGGTCGGAAAATCGTCCTCCGTATTGAGCCGGTTCTGCTTCTCCACAATCGTCTTCTCGAGCTGCATGATCCGGTCGGGAATCCGGCCCCGGACCTGCTCCCATTCATGGAGCAGCTCGGCTCTCTCCGCTTCCGTCAACGCTTCCCAAGCATCGTGCAGCACCGGCAGCCCGATGCCGAGTCGCTCGTCGTACACGAATTCGTATTTCATCCTTACGCCTCCAGGCAACACGACTCTTGAACATTAATTTAACATGCGGCAAGCTTCCCCGCCAAGCGTAAAGTTCACAGCAAGGCAGGAAAATAGCGCGTGTCAACATTTTCTGCTAGGCGTTCGGGGCAATCCGTCTTATACTAGTACATAAGTGGAAGGAACATTTTGCAAGACGCCTTACGAGCGCGTACTTAGTAACAGGCAGCTTCGCGCATGGCCTGAGTCTGGAGAGAACGCATATCATGACCCAACCCGAATCTGGACGGCGGCTAACCATGAGGCAGCTTTTTGCTTTTTTTATACCGCTGGGCCTTTCCGCCAGCTTAGTTACGATCTCGCACGTCATCATCAACAGCACGCTCGCCCGCTCCGCCAGTCCTGAAACCATTATAGCCAGTTATGCGATCGGACTGAGCATGCTGGGGATTATCGAACGACCCGCCATCTTGCTTCGCCAGACGTGTTCCGCGCTCGTGCGCGACCGGACCTCGTTCAAGGCGATGACCAATGTGGCGGTTTGTCTGTTGATCGGCATGTTCGCCGCAGGGCTGATGATTTCTTATTCGCCGGCCGGCGAACTGTTGTTTCTGCGCTTGTTCGGCGTGGACGATTCGATGCTGCAGTCGATTATCGACGTCTACCGGGTTTTGATGTTCGTCAGCATCTTTTCGGGCATCCGGTGTTTGTACCACGGCATCATCATCAGCAACATGCGCACGAAATGGCTGACGATCGGGATGGTTGTGAGGCTCGCCGCAATGTATCTCGTATCGCTGTACTACATTCATACGGGTAATGTGACGAGCGGCCAGGTCGGGGCGGTAATCTTCCTCGTCGGGATGGCGATCGAGGCGGCCGTAAGCTATATCGAGGGGAGCCGGCTGGCCCGCAGCCTGCCGCTCAAAAAGGAAGGGCACGAGATCGAAAAGACGGGACAAATCTTCCAGTTTTACCGCCCGCTGCTGCTCTCCTCCCTGATCGCCGTCATCGTCGGCCCCGCCATTAATGCGATGCTCGGCAAAACGTCGGACATCGAGCTGGCGATCGCCTCGTTTGCGATTGCCGCGAGTCTGACGCAGCTGGTGACCAGCTTTTTCTCGTACATGCATCAAATCGTTTTGAATTTCTACCGGAAAGACTCGGCGCTGGCGGTCCGGTTCGTTATGCTGTGCGGCTTCATTCCGACGCTTCTGATCGGCATCCTGGCTTATACCGGCGTCGGCCCATGGTTTATGGAGCATGTGATGGGCGTGAACGAACGTCTGATGGAAGCCAGCTTGCATACGCTGCGCGTCTTTATGTTTCTGGCGCTGATCTTCCCGTGGCTTGATTTCTGCAACGGCATCGTCATGCTTCGCGGCCAGACGAAAATCATGCTGTTCTCGCAATCCGCCAACGTCGCCGTCACGTTAACGGCGCTGATTTTGTGCGTCCTGAACGCGCCAGCCTGGAACGGTATGATCGGCGCCTTGGCACAATCGCTCGGTCTGGCCGCCGAGCTCGCGGTCGTCGCATTCGCGATCCGCGCCCAGTCTCCCGGAATAAGCCGGGGAGCCGGTACAACGCTGTGAAAGAAGGATCTTGTCCCATGACTACGGAAGTGAAGGAACGTACCGTTACCCGCGAATCCGGTGCGGCAGCGCAAGAGAGCGCAGCCGGGGCTCCCGGGCCTAAGACGGCCGGGAACGATCCGCTGCCGACCGTTCGCGACGAACGGACGATGCGGACGTTTTCATTTGTCATGTACATGACGATGGCGCTGACCGTCTCTTTTTTCCCTTTATACTTCAGCGCTCAAGGCTATTCGAAGCTGCAGATCGGCACCATCTATGCGATCGGACCGTTCATCGGCATCGCCGCCAATCTCGTGTGGGGATATGCCAGCGACAAGCTGCAGACGATCCGCAAAGTATTGATCGTCATTCTGTGCGGGCAGCTGCTGACGACCATTATTTTATCGCAGACGGATACGATCGCCTGGCTGTATGTCGTCATGGTCGCGTACAATTTCTTTTTTACGCCCATTAACGGGTTAAACGACAGTCTCACCCTGCTTACGATCCGGCGTACAGGCAAAAGCTACGCCAGCTTCCGCGTATGGGGATCGCTCGGCTTCGCTTTCTCCTCGCTCGCTTTCGGAACGATTCTGCATGCGGTGGGCGTCGAGCATACCATCCTGTTCACGATCGGCACGATCTCGCTGTCGCTGTGCATCGCGTTTTTTCTGAAAGACCGGTCGGGCGGCTCTTCGGGCGCTATCAGCTTCTTCGGTTTCTTCGATATAATCCGGCAGCCGAAGCTGCTGCTGTTTCTGGCGCTGATCTTTACGATGTCGTTCGCCCACCGGACGAACGACGGCTTCCTGGCGCTGACGATGCGGGAGCTCGGAGCAAGCGATACGGTCATCGGCTGGGCATGGACGGCTTCCTCCCTGAGCGAAATTCCGATGTTTTTCTGGCTCAGCAAAAACGGTCACCGCTTCAAGGAGCTGCCGCTGCTGATGATCGCCTCGTTTTTTTATGCGGTCCGGTTTTTCCTGGTCAGCATCGTGTCCGATCCGTTGTGGATCATTCCGCTCCAGCTCATGCACAGCGTCACGTTCGGTATCTTTCTTGTGACGGCGCTGCGGTACATCCAGCTGCTCATTCCGGATCAATTCCGGGCTACCGGTCAGGCGATCTATAATATCGTCTGGTCGTGCCTCGCCGGTCTCGCCAGCGGAATCGTCGGCGGCTGGGTATTCGACGGCTGGGGAGCTCCGGTGATGTACAGGATCGCCGCTTTTTCCGCCGTGCTTGCTTGTTTCGGCTTCCTGCTGACGTCGCTGTATCAGAGGAGACACTCTTAAGTCTCCTCTGTATCGGGCGGTTCGGAGGACCGGTCCCCTCTCCGATCTCGTGTCGCCTCTACCGACTCCCCTGCTGCTTTATTTCATATTTTCAACGATTTAAGCGTTATCAATAAATCCTTGGCCGATCGGTTCACGACGGTTTCCCTTCTAGTGCCTATCGTTTCTTGTATCAAGACTTGAAAAGGCAGCTGTCCAGCCCCCTATGACCGCGTAAATCGAGTAGGAGGCTACTCATTAGTTGAGTAGCCGACCTCTCACACCACCGTACGTACCGTTCGGTATACGGCGGTTCAACCGTTTAAGTGCAATTTACGAAGTTGCTCGTACCGAGCAGGGAAGTCATAATACCCTGCATGTGCGAGCTTTTCGTTTGTTACAGAGCGATTCAACACTGCGCTTCCGGCTATACGCCAGTAACCCAGCCTTGTATTTCCCCATTGGTAAGCCTGCCACTCCGGTATTCCTAGCTTTCGTAGATTTTGCACCTTCGTTCTTGGCTTCTTCCATTGCTTCCAGATGTACATGCGCATCCGTCTTCGGAGCCATTCATGCCAATCCTGCAAAATTCGTTTCATGTCGGCGACATAGAAATAACCCAACCAACCGCGAATGTAGACCTTTACGCGCTCCATCACTTGCCTAGCGTTTCTGCCTTGACTCCGGTTCGTCAGCTCTTTCAGCTTCTTCTTTGCCTTGACAAGTGATTCCGGGTGGGCGCGTATGTTTACGCCGTTTCCGTTCTTGCCCAGCGCATAGCCTAGAAATTTAAAGTGCTTCCGTGCGACCACGCTTACTACCTTGCTTTTCTGCGTGTTTAGCTTGAGTCTCAGCTTGTCCTCTAGGTACTTCCGGCAAGATTCTAGAAGTCTCGTTGCTGCCCGCTTGCTTTTCGCCAGCACGACGATGTCGTCTGCGTAGCGGATGACGATTACGCCCCGGCTTTCCATCTCCTGGTCGAATTCGTTCAGATAGATGTTCGCCAATAACGGCGACAGCGGTCCTCCTTGCGGGGAACCTTCTTCTGTCTCTCGGCGTACTCCGTTCTCCATAACTCCGCTTTTCAAATATTTCTTAATCAAGTCTGTGACGCGCTTGTCTTCGATTTGTTTGCGCAGCAGGTTCATCAGCAACTCGTGATTCAGCGTGTCAAAGTACTTCGAGAGGTCAATTTCTACTGCGTGGCTGTATCCCTGTTCCGCATAGGATTTCACTTTCCGAATCGCTTGTTGCGCGCTACGCTTCGGACGGTAGCCATAGCTCCCGTCTGAGAAAAGCGGCTCAAACTGTGGTTGCAGTTGCTGAGCAATGGCTTGTTGGATGACGCGATCCACGACTGTGGGGATGCCGAGTTTCCTTACTCCGCTTCCATCCGGTTTGGGAATCTCCTTGCGCCGCACCGGGCTTGGTTTGTATTTGCCATCCCGGATGCTTTGCAGGAGTTCATCTCTGTTATCTCGCAACCATGGCAGTGCCGCCTCGACGGTCATTCCGTCGATTCCCGGTGCCCCGTGGTTGCTTTTGACCTTCTTGTAGGCGCTATTCAGGTTGTCCCTGTTTAGTATCTTTTCAAGCAGGTCGTCTGCACCGTCTCTTTCTCTACTCTCCCGAGCTCCGGCACTCCGCGCTCCCACATACTCTTCGTGTTCCACACTATCCCTTTGAGGGCAGCCCTTTCGGTATTCTGCTTTCAACGCACCGGTTCTCCTTCCTGTATGTACTTAAGACTTACGATTGTTCTGCCCTTCCGCTCGCCGCTGCTCGCGGTTCGCGTACTATGGCGTCTGCTGACTTCTCACAGCAAGCTTTACTCCGTCTTTCGGATTTTTTTTTTCCCTACTCCACGTCTGTGAGATCTCCCCGGGTAAGAGCGATAACTTTCCCCTCATCTATCTGCCACATCTACCTGATGGGATTTGGGCAGTATTGGACTTTACTTTGCATTGCAAGCTCGTCCGTCCCACCAAGCCTTCTATGTGATTTCTGTTCGTCAGACCGAGGGTTTGCCTCCGGCTTCCTTCAGATTCCGCCTCACGACGGACACCCTTGCCTTTAGCTAACAGTTCCTACTGCCAAGCCTGTAGCGGACTTTCACCGCCTAGTTATCGCCCATGCCGGGCGCACAACGAAAACAGCGCCCGTCTGGCACACCAGAGGACGCCGTTTACTTATAGTGCGAGTTCAAAAAGTCCGGTTTTCAGCACCAAGAAGATTGGATGATGCTAGGAAATGAGGAGCGGAGCGTAGTGGAGCTACGTGAGCACCGGAAGTTCCGGCTGAATTCAATATTCGATGTCGAGCAGTCTTCCTGATCTGCTTCGTGATCAAAAGCGGACTTTTTGAACAACCTCTTATAAGGTTTCATGTTCATCCGGATCAATCTTCACCCATTCGCGCGACCAGTTCTCCATCTCCCGGATGACCGGCGCCAGCGCAAGCCCTTTGTCCGTCAGCGAATAGACAATTCGGACAGGCGTCTCCGGGTACACCTCGCGATGCACGATTCCTTCCTGCTCCAAATCTTTCAGCCGCTCCGACAACAGCCGGCCGCTGATGGGAATCGCCGTCTCGATCGTGCAAAACCGCTGAGGACCCGAAAGCAGCTGATGTACGATCAGCACGGTCCACCGTTTGCTTAAGACTTGGATCCCCTTTTCTACTAATGGACATAATGAAGACTGTTTCATCGCTTTCACCTCGCTTGTTTCAAGTATATCGCAAAATCAACTTAGTTACAAAGTAAAATATACTAACTTGACATTTGTATCTTATTGTTTTACACTTTGTTACGAAAAGTAATTAACTTATTTAACGATATCGATTCGAATTATCGTTCCGAAAGAGGAGGAATATAAAATGAGTAAAAAAATCGGTGTCATCGGCGCAAGCGGCAAAGCCGGAAGCCTGATCGTCCAAGAAGCGCTCGCAAGAGGGCATGAAGTGACGGCTATCGTCAGAAATGCCGCCAACATAACGAATCCTCAAGTAGCGGTGCTGGAGAAAAACGTCTTTGATCTAACTTCCGGCGATTTGAAACGTTTTGATGTCGTCGTTAACGCTTTCGCAGCGCCAATCGGTCAGGAGCATCTCCATGTGGATGCCGGCAACGTGCTGATCAAGGCGCTTCAGGAAGCCCCGGATACGAGACTGCTCGTAGTCGGGGGAGCGGGCAGCTTGTTCGTCGACGAGGCCAAGACGACCCGTCTGGTGGATACGCCCCAATTCCCTAAGGAGTACCACGCTACCGCGACCAATCAAGGCAAAAATCTGGAGCTTCTCCAGCTAACGGATTCCATCAACTGGACGTTTCTTAGTCCGGCCGCCTTTTTCTCGCCGGAGGGCCGAAGAACCGGCTCGTACCGACTGGGCAAAGACCATCTTCTGCTTAATTCCAAAGGCGACAGCTATGTAAGCTACGCTGACTATGCGATTGCCGTATTGGACGAGATCGAGCGGCCGCAACATTCGAACACCCGCTTCACCGTTGTATCCGAATCTTAAGATTAACCGCCAAAAAACATCAGGAGGGAAATGAAAATGGGATTTTTAGACACAATTTTTGGTAAAACGACAGACGGCGAGCAGGCTCAGGGAGCTGCCAACGATTTTTATACGGCCGTGGAAGCAAGACGTTCGATCTACGCGATCAGCAGCGAACAGGTTGTATCGGACGAGCGAATCGAGCAGGTAATCAACCATGCGGTGAAACATACGCCCTCCTCCTTTAACTCGCAATCGGCGAGAGTCGTCGTTTTGCTTGGCGACAAGCATAAGAAGCTGTGGGACATCACGACGGAAACGTTGCGCAAAATCGTACCGGTAGACCAGTTTGGCCCTACCGCCGATAAAATGAACGCTTTTGCATCCGGCTACGGAACCGTCTTGTTTTTTGAGGATCATGCCGTCATCGAATCGCTGCAGCAGCAGTTTGCTTCCTACAGCGACAACTTCCCGATCTGGTCGATGCAGTCGAGCGGCATGCTGCAATATGTGATCTGGACATCGCTTGAGCTGGAAGGCTTCGGCGCCTCGCTGCAGCATTACAACCCGCTGATCGACGAAGCGGTCAAGCAAGAGTGGAACATCCCGGCAAGCTGGAAGCTGATGGCGCAGATGCCTTTCGGCAAACCTACCGCTCCTGCGGGCGAGAAGCAGTTTAAACCGCTGGAGGAACGGGTCCGTTACTTGAAATAATCGACGCATCCATACCGTTGGCCGTCTGTCCGTTTCAGATCCGAAATTAAACAATATGGGAGAGGTTTCATTCAATGAATCGCAATGTTGAGATCGGGCTGCTAATAACGCGGCTCGTGCTGGGCATCATATTTTTGGTACATGGTATCGTCAAATTCCGCGACGGGATCGGGAATATATCCGGCTGGTTCGACAGCATCGGCATTCCGGGATTCGCCGCCTATATCGTCGCTATTATCGAGCTGGTTGGCGGCCTCGCATTGATCGTTGGTTTCGGCACACGGATCGTGTCCATTTTGCTGGCGATTGTGATGGCCGGAGCGATTTTCAAAGTCAAGCTGGCCGCCGGTTTTCTCGGGAACGGGCAAATGGCGGGCTACGAGCTGGACTTGGCTCTGCTGGCGATCGCCTTGCTGCTCGGTTTAAGCGGCAGCCGCCTGCTTGCCTTGGACCGGGCTCTGCCGGGCTCCCGTTCCGCGACGCTGAACAGCTGACCTGTTTTCACCAAGCGAATAAGCATGACACGGGAATGACCCCGTTTCCAAATGAAAGGACCTCAAATCCCACTGCAACGTGGAGGTTGAGGTCCTTTTCTGCTCGGCATATCCATATTTGTGTTTGAACATCACATACAAGAATGATGGGAAACCCTAATCTACTCTTAGTGAATGTTATCGACCGGAATGACCTCCACGAGTTCACCGTCCCGTTTTCCCCGTCCGCCCGGAGGGATCAGAATGAGACAATCCGAATCCTTGATCGACACGGAGACGCCGGACCGATCTTTCCCTACAGGCTCCACGAACGCCAGGCCCTCCCGGATATAACGTTTTCCGCGGACGAAGCGGGTATAGGCGTTTCCTTTTGTAAAATCCCCTTTCAGATAAGCGCTGAATGTTCGGGGATACGGCTCCTTTTGTCCTAACATGCCATACAACGCGGGAAGAACAAACAGCTTGAATCCTACAAAGCACGCCCCCGGGTTGCCCGATAAGCCGAACAGCAGCGTACTTTGCATCACTCCCGCAGTGGTTACGCTTCCAGGACGCATCGCGATTTTATTAAATAACAGCGTGCCCTTCAGGTTGTTGAAAATCTCCGCCATCATGTCGTAGTCGCCTACCGATACCCCTCCCGTAGTCAAAATCAGATCGGCTGTATCTGCTGCCCGGTAGATCGTTTCTTCGGATTGTTCTTTATGGTCGGGGAGCATCGCGAAGGCGGCAACTTCCCCGCCGGCTTCCTGTACAAGGGACGAGAGCATGTAGAAGTTGCTGTCTCGAATTTTCCCGGGCTGAAGCGGTGAACGTATATCGAGCAGTTCCGATCCGGTAGAGAAGATCGCAACCCTGGGTTTTTTAAAAACACGGACCTTGTCATAACCGAAAGCGGCGAGAAGCGAAGCTTGCCCGGCGTTGATCCGCTGCCCTGTGCCGATCAGAAACTCGTTTTCTTGAATTTCCTCCCCGACAAAGGACACATTTCTCCCTTCCTCCACTTCCTTCTTGACGGCTACGAACGGCTTGCCGCCGATCTCGCAGTCTTCCGTCATCTCGAACATAACCACCGTATCTGCACCGTCAGGCAAGGGAGCACCCGTCATAATACGGGAAGCCTGTCCGCTATGAACGGGCAGCGACGGGACCGTTCCGCAAGGAATCGTCTGGATCACCTCCAACATGGCAGGGCTCTCGAAGCTGGCGCCGCGAAGATCCCCGGCTTTGACCGCAAACCCGTCCATTCCGGATTTTACAAAGTGCGGCATACTACTGGTGGCGGCAATGTCTTCGGCCAATCTTCTACCGTAGGCGTATTGAAGTTCCAGACATTCGGACGGCTGTAGACGAATATGAGGCTCCATACGCCGCTGGGCTTCCGCGACACTGATCGCCTGTCGGTTCTCCTTCATCGCAAGACCCCTTCCCCGATCGAATGATGTAACCCCAATCGTTGCGATTGCATAACTTGCGTTTACGCTTCTTGCTTCTAAGGACTCTTTGTTATTTTTAAGGAACGTATTATAATAAAACAAGCGAGGAAATACCACGGCATATTTTATGTTCCGCATGAAGTGTTTCTGGAGCACGGGAACGCTTTATACCCTTCCCAACGTTTGATTGATTTCCCTAACGATCGTGTAGGGAGGTTAACCAGCAAGAACAGACTCTCCCGAATGATGAGTTTGTTTGATGCTGGTTTTTTCATACATAGAACCCGACAGGCGTGCAGCAATCCCCTCTCAACTCTTCTTGAGCTGTACGATCCGAAGGCGTTGTGTTCGTCTGACCGCAACCAAATACGGCAGTAAGGGATGTGACAGATGTGAATCCGGTCGAGAAAAAGCGTGAGATTATCCGCTATCATCGCGGAGCCATCGAGCATGTGCAGGACCCGATCGTGACCGAATACCCTGTTACCATCAGCATCGATGGCGAAGAGTTTGCAACCATGGTCTGTTCGCCGGAATACATCGAAGATATGGCCGTCGGTTTTCTGGCTTCGGAAGGCGTCATTCAGCACTATGACGACATTGACGAGATCTCGTTTGATGAGAGTGCCGGTTTCGTCCATATCCATACCCGAAGAAGAAATGAGTTTTATCAACTATTCCACTCGAAACGATACATTACCTCCTGCTGCGGAAAAAGCCGGCAAAGCTTTTATTTTATCAACGATGCCAAAACGGCAAAAGTGATCACAGAAACCCAGGTGACTTTATCGTTCGATGATTGCTTTCGTTTCATGGAATTGCTGCAAAGCTCGGCAGAGGTGTTCCGGAATACGGGAGGCGTCCATAATGCCGCGCTGTGCGATAAACAGGGGATTGTTTTATCGAGGATGGATATTGGCCGGCATAATGCGCTGGACAAGATTTACGGACATTGTTTAAAGCATCGCATTCCGTTGCAAGGGAACATGATCGTATTCAGCGGGCGCCTCTCATCCGAAATCTTATTAAAAGTCGCAAAAATCGGGTGCGAGGTCGTGTTATCCAAATCCGCCCCGACAGAGCTTGCTCTGCAATTAGCGGATGAGCTGGGGATCACGACGGTCGGGTTTATCCGCAATCATTCCTTAAATGTCTATACCCATCCTTATCGAATTGAGGAGCTGCATTCGAAGGGACGATACTCAACATAGATTGGGGTGAACACCATGGAGCATCAACTCCTGGACCTGCGGCAACGTCCGTTACGGGACTTGCGAATATCCGTTACGGACCGGTGCAATTTTCGATGCCGGTATTGCATGCCGGCGGAAATTTTCGGACCGGAGTACGAATTTTTGCCTAAAGACCGCATATTGAGCTACGAAGAGACGACCCGCCTGGTCCGGATTTTCGTTTCCTTGGGCGTCAAAAAATTGCGTATTACAGGCGGAGAACCTCTGCTGCGGAAAGACCTCCCTGCTTTACTCCATCGGTTGAACCAGCTTGAGGGGGTGGAAGATATGGCGCTGACCACCAATGGCGTCCTGCTCCCCCAATATGCCAAAGCGCTTCGCGATGCGGGGCTAAAACGGGTCACCGTAAGCCTTGATTCGCTGGACGATCAGCGATTCCGTCTGATGAACGGCGGCAGAAGCGGGGTTCAGCCTGTGTTGGACGGCATTGAAGCGGCCGTGCAGGCAGGGATGAAAGTGAAAATCAATATGGTGGTGCAAAAGGGGATCAACGATCAGGATTTGCTGCCGATGGCCGCTTACTTTCGGGAAAAAGGGCACATTCTGCGGTTTATCGAATTTATGGATGTCGGCAATACGAATGGATGGAAATCGGATAAGGTCGTGACCAAAAAGCAAATCCTCGATATCCTTCAGGAACGGATGCCGCTAGAACCTGTGGATGCCCGGTATAACGGCGAGGTAGCTTCACGTTACCGTTACAAAGGGAGCGAGGACGAAATCGGAATCATTTCGTCTGTCAGCGACGCTTTTTGTTCGACGTGCACACGCGCCAGAATTTCTGCCGAAGGAAAGCTGTATACTTGCTTATTTGCTTCCCGGGGCCACGATCTGTGTACGCGGCTTCGATCGGACCAGACGGATAGCGAAATCGGCGCGTACATCGAGCATATATGGAAGGCAAGGTCAGACCGCTATTCGGAAGACCGAATGACGAATTCGCACACTTCGCCGAAAATTGAGATGTCGCATATCGGGGGGTAATCCATACTCAGCGGCAAATCCGGCGATGGCCCGCTACCGCTTCTATGCAAGATCGTATCGATCGATTATGATAGTCTAATCGAACGATTCGTCTAGGAACGGAAGTGAACGGATTGACCGACAATGCTGCAAACGCAAACCAAAAACCGATTACGATCGTCTCCATCGTCACCGCCTTCTGCCTGCTCGGCGACTCGATGCTGTACGTCGTATTGCCGATATACTGGCAGGAGGCGGGGCTGACTTCCTTATGGCAAGTCGGAATTTTGCTCTCGATCAACCGGTTCGTCCGGCTGCCGCTGAATCCGCTGATCGGCTGGCTGTACCATTCGATGCCGCTGCGAACCGGTCTGATCGCCGCCGTCTTGCTCGGGGCGCTGACGACGGTCGGCTACGGGATGTTTCAGGGCTTCGCCGCCTGGCTCGTGCTGCGGGCCGTCTGGGGGATCGCCTGGTCGCTGCTGCGGATGGGCGGTTATTTGACCGTTATCGCCTATTCCGATCATACGAACCGCGGTCACCGAATGGGCCGGTACAACGGAATCTCCCGGATCGGCAGCCTGTTCGGGATGCTGCTCGGCGGCGTGCTGGCGCCCATCGTCGGGCTTCAAGCGGTATCCGTCGCCTTCGGCGTCCTGGCGCTGGCCGGCTTGCCCGCCATCCTGACCTTGATGCCCAAAAGCGGTCACGCCGCTCCGGCGTCACGCTCCAAGACCGGCTCTCCCGCCCCCGAAGCCGGTGCGGAGCCCCTATGGTACAAATCCCGCGCCGTGCGCAAAGCGGTCGCAACCGGCCTGATCCTGGCGGTGCTGCAATCGGTCTTAACCGCCACGCTCAGCCTCATCATCGATACCAACTATCCGGGCACTCATACGCTGCTCGGCATCGTGCTAGGCGGCACGGCGCTCGCCGGCGTCCTGCAGGCGATTCGCTGGACGAGCGAGCCGCTGCTCGCTTCCTGGTTCGGGCGGCTGTCCGACGGCCCGCGCGGACGGCTGCCGCTGTTCGCCGCCGCACTCGCCGCTTCGGCCGCCGGCTTCGCGCTTATGCCGTGGCCGCTGCCGATCGCGCTCTGGCTCGCTGCCGTGCTGCTCGTCATGATCGCCGGGACCGCCGTCTCGACGCTGATGGACGCGCTCGCCTCCGATGCCGCCCGATCGGCTTCCGTCGTCGCCGTCATGACGGCCTACTCGGTCGCGACCGACCTCGGCTCGGCCATCGGGCCGGCGCTGTCGTACGCCTTGGCGGGCTGGGCCGGCGGCTTGACGCCCGCATATCTCGGCTGCGCCGTCGTCTTCGCGGTCGTCGCCGCCTGGCATATGCCGCGCCGGAGCCGCGCCGCTGCGGATGTGGCGGGATCGGCTTAGCCGTCTCCCGCAACGCCGGATCGGTGGCGCCCCCTGCACGACAATCGGGGGTGTCCCGAAAGTTCTCATGACAGGGAACGTCCCCATTTCCAATCGAAAGGACCTCAAATTCCGCGGTAATGCGGAAGCAGAGGTCCTTTTTCTGGAGGAAATCCCGTTCCAGGCGGAGCTCACAAAATCGCAAAATGACTATGGAGCACCCCCATTTGCTCAAGTATTATCGTTACATCTTCAGACCTTCTGCATGAACGCCAGCCGTCTTCTTGTTCAGCCTATCCGCCACGATGCAATATCCCATCCCCACATAGGCCAGTCCCCAAACCGCGGCAAACCACTGATTGTCTTCCAGAGGAAGGAACATCGACAGAACGATCGCCAGCTGCAGCCCGGCGACCCAGCGCGGAAAAACGCGGGCCCGGAACGTCAAATAGGCGAAAACAAGCGTACCGCCCAGAAACCCTGCCATCGACACCACACGGGATATCGTGACAACCGGACCGTCCGGCATCTCCACATGGCCGCCGAATACGAAAACCGTCCAGACCATCGCCGTCGTTACGATATTGCCGATAATGATGCCGAGTGTCGCAAGCAGTCCGATCCCCCCCGTCTCCTCCGATTGGACCATATAAGTAACGATGGTGCCTACCGACATTAAAATACAGGCGATCAATCCGAAAGTCAGCTCCTGCACGCTGTCCGTCCCCCAAATGATAGCCGTCGGGGTCATGCCGATCCGCGCGATTCCCGCCAGCACACAAATCCAGCCCAGCGTTTTTACCAATTGTCCCAAATTCATTCGCTTCATCCTCCACTCATCTGATCGTGTCGCTTCGGTACCGATCATAACGTGCGGGAATTCCTCCGGGGCAGAGCAGCGGTTCCCGACGAGCGCAGGAAAAACGGTGTGCGGTTTCGGGAAAATGCTTGACCCGAACGGGAAAATGATCCGGCCCCATATTCAGGAAGCGGGGGAGGCGGCTATAATGAAAACAGAAGCTCCAATCACCGCAGACCATCCTAATCGTCCATATACGAAATTCACATAACCGGGAAAGAGGTATCTTCATGAAACCGGACGTTCACCCGCCCGCCGGGACCGCTTATGCGAGCCATCGCCATAACCGGTTATCGCTCGGCCTGCAGCTCCTTGTCCTGACCTTCGCTCTGATTACGATCGGCCTCTACTTGAGCAGTATCCCCGGTTACTACACAGCACTCGTAACAAGCTGCATCCCGGAAGGCTGCGGCAAATCCGTACCGGCGATGCCGATCGACGGAGACGGCTTGTCTTTGGAAACCTATGCGGTGCTGTTCGTCCTCATCGATGTGGGCTTTACGTCCGTCTTTTATATAACCTCCGCCGTCTTGTTCTGGAAATGCCGGCGGGAACCGCTCGGCCTGCTCGCCGCCATTGCGATGGTTTCCTTCGGCACCTCGTTTCCCTCCTTGTTCGTCGTCGCTTCCGAGGATTCGGCGGCCGCGCATTTGTGGTTTATGATCGTCTCGATGGTCGGCTGGATTTCGCTTGCTTTATTTATTTTCTTATTTCCGAACGGGCGTTTCGTACCCCGGTGGACCCGGTTCTTTTTTGTAGTGATCGTCCTGATGGATGCGGTCATCCTGATGTTCGACGGAAAGATGTGGGAGAAGCTGAACGTCCCGGTATTCATCCAGTTTTTGTGGTTCGTATCGTTTACGGCGGCTATGATCTATTCGCAAATATACCGGTTTCGCCGAGTATCCACCCCTGCCGAGCGTCAGCAGACCAAATGGGTCGTCTACGGGGTCTCCGTCGGCTTCGTCGGCTTTATTGCGATGAGCCTTTTGTTCGATCCCAGTATGCACGACGGTTCCGCGATGACCTATGTGGTGCTGAACGGCGTGCTGCATCTGGTTCTGCTCGCGATTCCGGTTACGCTGATGACCGCCGTGCTGCGCAAAAAGCTGTGGGATATCGATCCTTTGGTGAACCGGACGTTAGTCTATGCGGCCCTTACGGTTTGCGTTGTGCTGCTGTACACGGCCGCCGTATTTTATCTGAGCCGGGTATTCCAGACGAAAGATCATTTTCTCGTCTCCCTGCTTGCCACCGCCGTCGTCGCCGTCGCCTTCGCGCCGCTGAAGGAGTGGCTGCAGCGCCAAATCAACCGGCTTATGAAAGGCAGGCACGACGATCCGTACGCCGTCTTGATCGAGCTGGGCAATCGGCTGATGCGTCCGGCCGAGCCGGATGCGATGCTGAAGGCCGTCGTCGGGACGGTCAAAGACGCGCTGCGCCTACCTTATACCGGCATCTCCATCGGCGTGGACGGGCAAGAGACGATGATCGCCTCGGAAGGCGAGCCGGTATACGAGCTGCACGCGTTTCCGGTTATTCACCGGGGCGAGGAACTCGGGACGCTCCATATCGCCAGCCGCTCTCCCGGGGAAACGTTCGGCGCCGAAGATATGAAATTTTTGGAGGTGCTGCAACGCCAGGCCGGGCCGATTCTGGAAAATGTAAAAATGACGCTCGGGATGAAGCTCCTGGTCGCAGATTTGCGGGATTCCCGGGAAAAGCTCGTATTGGCCCGGGAAGAGGAGCGGCGGCAGCTGCGCAACAACCTTCACGACGATCTCGCTCCGCGGCTCGCGGCGCTCGCTCTGAATGCGGCGGCGGCCCAAAGCTATGTCGAGAAGGAACCGGCGGCCGCGATCCGGATGATGGCCGAGCTGCGCCTGGTCATTCGCTCCACGGTGGAGGAGATCCGCACGCTCGTGCACGAGCTTCGTCCGCCCACGCTGGATGAGCTGGGGCTGGCCGGTGCCATCCGGGAACGAATCGCCGAGCTGTCCAAGCCGGCGATGCCGATGGACGGCCGTTCGGAGGATGAGCCTCTCCGCATCCGGCTTTATACGCCGCCGGCGCTGCCCGTTCTGCCTGCAGCCGTCGAGGTGGCGGCTTACCGGATTGTCAGCGAGTCGCTTGCCAATGTGTTGAAGCATGCGCAGGCAACGTCATGTACGGTGAGACTCGACCTTTCCCCGTCCAGGGAGCTGATGATCGAGATCGCCGATAACGGTAAAGGGATGTATGCCCGGTCCCCGCTGGCGGAGCCGGGAACGGTGTCGGCAGCGGGTGCGGGTTCCGGTATCGGTCTCGGGTCGATCCGCGAGCGGGCGGCCGAGCTGGGCGGGCGCTGTACGATCGAGCAGCCGGATTCGGGAGGAACGCGGATTGTGGCCGTTTTGCCATTGCAGGGAGAGGAGAAAACTCAATGAATATTATAATAGCGGACGATCATCCTCTGTTTCGCAGCGGGGTGCGCAACCTGCTCCGCACGACGGAGGATCTGGTTGTGGCGGGTGAAGCTTCGACCGGCGACGAAGCGCTGGAGCTTACGGCCAAGCTGGACCCGGATCTGATTCTGATGGATATCCGGATGCCGGGGATAAACGGAATCGAGGCGACCCGGCTGATCAAAGAAAAGCATCCGCGTACGGAGGTGCTGATTCTGACGATGTTCCGCGACGACCAGTCGGTCTTTACCGCTATGCGCGCCGGGGCCAAAGGATATGTGCTGAAAGATGCGGACGAGATCGAACTGCTCCAGTCGATCCGGATCGTCGGCAGCGGCGGAGCGGTGTTCGGCTCGGATATCGCCGGGCGGATGATTCACTATTTTTCCGCCTCGCAATCGAAGGAGCCGCCCGTACATCCCGCTCTGTCCGAGCTGACCAAACGGGAAATGGACATATTGGAGCATATAGCCGAGGGGTACACGAACGCCCAAATCAGCGCCAAGCTTGCGATTAGCGCCAAAACGGTCGCGAATAACGTCTCCACGCTGCTGAACAAATTGCAGGTGATGGACCGCCATGAAGCCCGCCGTCTGCTGCTGCAGGTCAGGGAGGGAGCCGAGCTGCCGGACATGTAGCGGGTCGTCAACCGAGGCGTGCAAACCCGTCGGCAAGCCGGGCACCGGGCACTTCCCGCGCGGAGGGCACCTCTATTCATTTGCCGTTCGATCTGGTCAAGCCTCATGGTCTCTGTTATGATGATTAGTAAAAATACGTATAATAACAGTGAAGATCCACTAATTTATCTCACAGAATCGATATATCTTGTCCTTAAAGTGCGAGTTCAAAAAGTCCAGTTTTCAGCACCGAGAAGATGGGATGAAGCTAGGAAATGAGGAGCGGAGTGCCAGCTTTTGTGAGGACCGGAAGCAGGGAGGCGGAGCGATGAGCGAGACGTACGGAGAACGGCTGAATCTGGTTCCCAAACCGTTTTATATTCACAAAGTACACCGGACCACCCCGTTTAACATGCCGGCGAATCACTATCACGATGCTTACGAGATCTACTACATGCTTTCCGGGGAACGATATTATTTCATCAAAGACCGCACGTACCGGATCTTGCCCGGCGATCTGGTGCTGATCGACAAGTACGTGCTGCACAAAACGCAAACGATTACGAAAGAGCATGAGCGTGTGCTGATCCAATATCACGACGGCCTGATCGACCCGATCGCGGGCAGCTCCGGCTGGGACCCGAAGCCGATCTTCGATACGCCGGTGCTGCGGCTGAACATCAAGCAGCAGGCCGTAGTCGAGGGGCTGATCGACAAGCTGCTGGAGGAAAGCAAGTCGCCAACGCCGGAAAGTCCGCTTTACGTCAAAATTGCGCTGACCGAGCTGCTGCTGTTCGCCGGCCGGTGCATCCGCGAGCAGACCGGCTCCCCGCTTCGCGCCGAGCCGGACAATCCGATGTTCGAGCGGGTGTCGGGCGTCGCTGCCTACATTAACGAGCATTACGCCGAGCCGCTGTCGCTTACACTGCTATCGGAGCTGTTCCATATTAATCCGCATTATTTGAGCCGTATCTTCAACAAAGTGACCGGCTTTTCGTTCGTCGAATATGTCAACCTCGTCCGTCTGAAGGAAGCCCAGAAGCTGCTCGTCGCAGGGGACAAAAACGTAACGCAAATCGCGGACTGCGTCGGCTTCGAAAGCTTGTCGCATTTCGGGCGGGTATTCAAGGCGGCCATGGGGATGAGCCCGAAAGATTTCCGCAAAAAGTTCGGGAGCTGATGGGGCAGACAGGGGATACTCGGGAATTTCAGCGGCGGGAACAGCCGGGCAACAGCGAACTTAACTCCCCATGCAGCCTGTGAAGCTCCTTCCGGAAGTTTTACTTCCGTTAACTGTTGATCGCAGCGGGAAATCAAAGCATAGCGGAACAATTGGTTCCGTTATTTTCATTGATAATAGCTGCATCCCCATATAAATTCGAAATAACGGAAACCATCCTTCCGCTATAACGTGAAAGTTACGTACCTTACGGGAATAACGGAAGCCGCTCTTCCGCTACACCCGAGAGTCACCATCGATTCCGGCCCCTATCGCGATGGAGAAACCACATCCAAGTTTTGGACTTGGGACTCTCCACCGCTTCAATCTGCATTTCATCCACTGCCGCACCTCGGGCGCATCGCATCCCGATCCTAAAGAAGACGCATTCCTGACCGCTGGGATTAAAGCGGCCATAAATGCGTCTTCCTCGGGTCCGACGGCTGCATGTTCAATTATCTGATACGGAGACAGCTCCGGCATTGCACTCCATCACGTATTGCAATAGCTGTGCGACGCCGTGCTCCTCGTTCGTCCCGGTAACCCGGAGCGCCGTCCGTTTCACTTCCTCCTGCGCGTTGCCCATCGCGACGCCGAGTCCGGCCGCACGGATCATCGACAGATCGTTGCCGCCGTCTCCTACGGCGACGGTCTGCTCCAGACCGATGCCGAGCAGCCGGCACACCTGCTCGAGACCGCTCGCTTTCGTGATGCCGGCCGGACTCAGCTCCAGATTCGTCTCGTTCGAGCTGGTCACCTCGATCTCCCCATCCAACGCGAGCCACTGGCGAAGCTCCAGAAGCTTGGCCGGATTATCGCTGGCATAACCGACCTTCAGCCATACGCACTCGTCCCATTCCGGCTCGGCCCAGCTGCTCCGCGTCATAAGCCCGTCCGTCGTATAAGCCCAGTACCATACGTCCTTGTCGCGGCCGGACCGGATGAGCCGCCGGACCGTATCCGGCGCAAGCGGATAACGCGCATGCAGCTCGTCCGGCGACCGCCACACTTCCGCGCCGTTGACGGCGACGATCGGAGACGTCAAACCCAGTTCGTCCGTATACGCGCGAATGTTTTGAATGCCCCGGCCCGTCGACACCATCACGGTGATTCCGCTGGCCGCAGCCTTCGCTATCGCTTCCGCATTTTCTCGGGATATCCGTTTCTCGTCGTTCAATAACGTCCCGTCCATATCCAAAGCAACCAGCTTGTATCTCACAACCTCCGGCTCCTCTCTGCCGGACAGTATCCGCCCGCCCGAGGGCTCTTCTCACTCTCCGCTCTCGACGGTTTTCCGGTATTCCGTCGGCGAGCAGCCGTTCAGCTTTTTGAACGTTTTGGAGAAGTGGGTATAGTCCTCGAACCCGACGAAATGTCCGATTTCATACACTTTAATGAAAGGTTTCTGCAAGTACCGCTTCGCTTCCTTAACGCGAACCTGCACCAAATATTGAATAAACGACACGCCCATCGACCGTTTGAACAACGTGCTGAAATAGTTCGGGGAAATGCCGAAATGATCGGACACCTGTTTCAGTGAAAACTCGGGATCGGCATAACGCTGCGCGATCAGAGCCAGCGCTTCTTTCATCATCGGATGCTTCGGCTGGCCTGCGGCTCCATCCTCATCCGTCGCATAGTCGAAACTCGCGGCCGTCCGCCGCATCAGACGATCCCGTACAGTGTGCATCACGGATAGGAAATAATCGGAATCAATCGGCTTCAGCAAATAATCCGTCACTCCGAAGCGAAGCGCCTTCTGCGCGTAGCTGAAATCCCCGTACCCGGAGACGATAATAAACTCCGCGGTATGCTTCCGCTCGCCAAGCTCCCGGATTAAGGCGAGGCCGTCCATACCGGGCATGCGGATGTCCGTAATGACGATATCCGGCCGGTGTAGCTCTGCGGCCTGGAGCGCGCTTTCCCCGTCGCTTGCTTCCGCTGCGATGCAGAAGCCCGATAGTTCTGTCTCAATGAGCGCGCGCATGCTGCGCTTGGCCACACGCTCATCGTCGACGAGCATTACTTTAAGCACCGGATCAACTCCTGCCGTACGTTTGTCGTATACGTGCTGTATTCTACTAGAATAACGTCTGATCGGGCCCGGTTTCAATGAAGAGGCATGTATCGCCTGCTTGTAAAAATTGCTATTCCTTTAATGAGCCCAGCATAGCGCCCTTCACAAAATACTTTTGCAAAAACGGATATACGATTAAAATCGGCAAGGTCGAAAAGATGATCGCCCCCGCCTTCATCATCTCCGGCGTCTGTATAACGCTTGCGTCAAACATGCTGTTGTCCAGCCCGGAGTCGACCGAGCTGCTCTGAACGAGCTTCCTCAGCTTGAGCTGGAGCGGGAACAGCGTATCCGACCGGATGTACATCAGCGCGCCGAAATACGCATTCCACTGCGATACGGCATGGAACAGCGCGATCGTAGCGAGTACCGCCTTGGAGATGGGCAAAACGATGCGGATAAAGACGCTGAATTCGCCGCAGCCGTCGATTTTGGCCGCCTCGATCAATTCCTTGGACACGCCCTGGAAAAAAGTCTTCATTATAAAAACGTAATAAGCGCCCAGCGCCCCCGGAATAATAAGCGACCAGAGCGTGTTCATCATGCCCATCCCTTTAATGACAAGAAAGGTCGGGATCAGCGGAATCGGGAAAATGAAGGAAAACAAAACGAGCCTCATAATCAACGTCCGACCCGGCATTTGCGGTCTCGACAGCGTATAGGCCAGTGAAGCGGTAAGCGCGAGACAAAGCACCGTACCTGCAACCGTAATGTAGATGCTTACGCCCATCGCCCGCCACATATCGTTCATCCGGAATAAAGTCTGGTACACGTCCAGAAAAAAACCTTTCGGCCACAAATAGACGAGCTTCGCTCCCGCATAAACGGGATCGCTCAAGGAGACCGCGACCAGGTGAACCATCGGCGCGATCATCGTCAGACTGATGATCAGAATGACCGCCGAGTTAAAAAACTGGAATATCGATTCCGAACGCCTGCTTCTCATGCTGTTATCCTCCGGCTATTAATAAATGCTTTCTCCAGTCGTCTTCTGACTTACTTTATTCAAAGTGACGACCAGCAAAACGCCGATTACCGCCTTGAACATGCCGATCGCCGTCGTATAACTGTATTGGCCGCCTGTCAAACCGACGCGGTATACGTACGTATCGAATACCTCTCCGACTTCCCGGACCAGCGGGTTCAGAAAGAACAGCACCTGCTCGACATTGGCGTCCAGCAAGTTGCCGATCCGCAGCAGAAACAGCACGATAATCGTCGGCATAAGCGACGGCAGCGTGATGCTCCACATTTTGCGCCAGCGCCCCGCCCCGTCTACGACCGCCGCTTCATACAAGTTCGGGTTAATGCCTGCGATGGCGGCCAAATAAATAATCATCGACCAGCCGACTTCCTTCCAGATGCCGGCGCTGATCACGACGCCGTAAAAGTATTGCGGCTCGGTCAGAAACGACAACGGCCCGATTCCAAAGCCGGCGAGCAGGCGGTTCATCATGCCTTCGGCGGCCAGCAGCTCGACGAAGATACCTCCGACGATAATCCACGACAAGAAATGCGGAAGATACAACAGCGTCTGCATCGACCGCTTAAACCAGGTTAACCGGATTTCATTCAGGAACAGCGCCAGAAGAAGCGGAGCCGGGAAACCGAACAGGAGGGAATACAAACCGAATTTCAACGTATTTTTCAGCACCATCAGAAATTCCGGGTACTGGAACATGAAAATAAAATGTTTGAACCCGACCCACTTGCTGTGGAAGACGCCCTGGAACAAGTTGTAGTCCTGGAACGCGATGATATTTCCCGCAAGCGGGATGTACTTGAAAATCAGAAAATGAAGCAGGGCGGGCAGGGCGATCAGAAACAAAACGACAGAGTCGGAACCTTTCAGTTTGCGGAGCAAAAGCGAGTCTCCTTCCTTTAGATCGTATGCAAATTCATCTCGTATGCGGGATAATGGGTAAAAGAAGGGAGGCCCCTCCAGAACCGCAACTGCGTTGGAGCCTCCTGCCGCTTCCTTTTATTTCCCTTTGGAATTGTACCAGTCGGTCGCTTCCTTGATGACGGCTTCGCCGCCGCGGCTTTTCCATTCCTTCACGAACTTGTCGAAGCCGGCGTCCAGCTCTTCCTTCCCTACGACCAGCTTCACGAACGCATCGTAGAACAGCGTGTTTGCGCCCAGATTCACTTCCAGCTCCGGACGTCCGGTGAGCGACTCGAGCTGCGGCATTCCCATCGACGCATGCTTGTAGACGGCGGATTCGGCGGCTTTGTAGCCGTTTTTCATAATCTCCGCCTCCGGCACCAGCTCCATCAGCAGACCGGTATTGGAACCGGAGCCTTTCGGATTGATCGTTTTCTGGAAAAATCCGCTCGCGCCGTTTTCGGTGTTGACCGGATTGTCCGCGTCGAAGACGACTTTGCCGCCCTCTTCTTTGTAGTTGTGATCCTTGATGCCGAACGCGAAAAACTTCTTGCCTTCGTCGCTGCCCCATGCCCAGTCCAAATATTGGATCACGGCTTCGGGATCTTTCGTCTTGGACGGGATAACCCATACGAAGTCGATCTGCTCGGACTGAGGCTCGAAATAAGCTTCACCGCGCGGTCCTTTAGGCGGAGCAATCATCGTCGTCTCGGCATCCGGCTGGTTGACGTATTTGGCTTTGTCCGTAAACGACCGGTACTGGTTCGCCGCCGCGCCATAAGCCCCGTAGTACCCTTTATAAATGTCGGTCATCCGGTCGGACTGCTTTTTCGTTACGAAATCTTTATGGATGTAACCGTTGTCATACAGCTTCTTATAAAAAGCGATCGCTTCCTTCATCTCCGGCTGAATGAAGTCCGGCTCCAGCCGCCCGTTGCGCATCTGCCAAGCGTCCGGCCTTACTCCGAACGAGCCGGTGAAGACGTCGTTCCAGCCCAGATTGTCGGTGAGCGCCAGTGCATATTCGTTGTCCGGGTTGCCGTCTCCGTTCATATCGTTTTTCTTGACGCCTTCGGCGAATTTCAGGAAATCGTCCAGCGTTTTGGGCGTTTCCATGTTCAGTTTTTTGAGCCAATCCTGACGAATGAAGATTACGCGTGAAGCCGGCGCCGCGGATACGATCGGGATGCCGTAAGTAACGCCGTTTTTCTTCACTCTCGGGCTGTTCCATGCCACTTCGGGAATGCTGCTCTTCAAGTTTTTGCCGTGTTTGGCGATGAGATCATCGAGCGGAAGAAATACGTTCTGGTCAACGGCGCCTGCGTGGACGTTCGAATAAATGCTGCTCGTCATCATCAGGTCCGACATTTCTCCGGTCGCGAAGCGGAGGGACAACTGCTGGTTGTAGTCGGCGCCGCCTCCCCAGGTCAACAGCTCGTGACGGATATCGAAGCCGGATAAGCGGTTCAGCTCTTTGTAATATTTCTCTTTCTCCGCCGCCGGAGCCTGAGTGGCGAATACGTTGCCGCCGTCCGTCGTCAGCACGCGGATCGTTTTGCTCACGGCCGGTTTGCCGTCCCCGCTATCTCCGCCCGATTCCGGCTTGGAATCCCCGCACGCCGTCAGCGATGCCGACGCCAGTACGAGACAGGCCGACGCGAGCCATACTGTTTTTTTGTTCATTCTTTTTGCCGTACCTCCCCTAGGATGAATAGACCCAATTTGTTGCTCAGCCCTGATTATAGCAACGGGAGTCCGGTTTCCCCATGGTTTAATCTACGAAATTATGAGTTTTTCACTTATTTGGATGAACCGGATAAGGCAGCCGGATTTCCAGCAACGTCCCCTCCCGCCCGGAACGGACAATATGCAGCCCGTAAGGAGAGCCGAATGCGAGCCGGAGACGGCTGTGAACGTTCCATAGCCCGATGCCCGGAAAAGGCCGGGCCGATACGGGCACTTCCTGCTCGGTAATCGCTTCGAACGCGTCGTTGTACCTCGCCATCAGCTGCGGGTCCATTCCGATGCCGCGGTCCTCTACCTGAAGCGAGAAAAGCGATTCCCGGCGCACTCCAGCGACCGATAGCGAACCGGGGTGGAGACCGTTTTTCTCGTAAGCGTGGTAGATGGCGTTCTCGATAATCGGCTGCAGCGTCAGACGATACAGCGCAACCTGATCGAGGTCGGCCTCGTCCAGCCGAATTTCTACCCGCAAGTTTTCGTATCGTTCCTCCAAAATTCGTAAATAGTTGCGGATGTGCCCGATCTCGTCGCGCAGCGGAACGACGCTTTGCGGGTCGCTCACGCTGTAGCGGAACATGTTCGCAAGCTGCACCGTCATCTGGCTGATCGGCTTCGCTTTGGCCAAAATCGCGTAGGAATTAATAATTTCCAGACTGTTGTACAGGAAATGCGGGTTGATCTGTGATTGCAGCGCCTGGAACATCGCTTCTCTCTGCCTCAGCTCCATCTCTTTATGCTTCAAGCGGGACGTATGGATCACTTCGACCAGCCGCTTGATCTCCAGCAGCATTTTGTTAAACGTCAGCGACGCCAGCAGCAGAACCACCACCCCGATGACGATCGTCGCCGTGCGCAGCTGCGAGAAATTTCCGACGAGCTCGTCCAGCGGCACTTCGGAAATCATCGTCAGCCCGGTAAACTCCGACTCGCTGTACACGACGATTTGTTTTCCTTGTGCCGTCCGGTCGACGAAATAACCGTTTTGACCGGTCATGCTGCTGGTCCACGCTTCCGGAACGAGCGCCCCCCATTTGCCGGCGGCGGGATGGTAGAGGAAGCGGAACGTCTCGTCTGCGATCGCGATATTTCTCGGTTTGCCGAAGGCGGTGGAATCGTTCAGGTTCAAGATGTGCTCCAGCGAGAAAGCGAATACGATCGAACCCGCGAACTTGTACGTGACCGTATCGTAAATATTGCGATTGAGCAGCACGACCGGGACACCGCGAACCTGCTGGATGCCGACGACCTTGAATCCTTCTTCGTGATCGTCCGAATCGCGAAACGGCTGGCTCCATTCGCCGACGGAAGCATCCCCCAGCATCGCACCTTTCACCGAGTACATGAAAAAACCGACAAGCTCTTTGTTCCGGTATGCAATGCTCGGGTATAAGTCGCGGCTGATCCGTTCTTTGAGCTGAAACAGCTCGTAGGAGTTGTCAGGATCGACGGTGACGAATTCCTGGATAAGCGAATACCCCGGCAGCGTCTGCGTCTCGACCTTCATCCGCTCGAAATATTCTTCAAACCGGCCGTTCAACTGCCCGATATACGCCTGATTATAATAAATCGCGTTGCTCTCGATCGTTTCGGTCGATTTGGCGTACCAGATCCAACTGATAATTAGAAACGGCGTGCAAAAAAATACGAGGAAAAACAAGATTAACTTCTGCTTAATGGACAGCTCTCTTCGTCTGAACTTCATGTTTCCCCTTCTCCTTGATACGCGTTGTGGACTGGGCTTCATCATACAATAATGCCTTGCGCATGTATAGATCCTGTATAGGGCCGGTGGGTCTCCACCCAGAACCGATTTTCCTCATGAAAAAGGACCTCAGCCTCCACTGTACCGTGGAACTTGAGGTCCTTTCATTTGGAAATGGGGATACTGCCCTATCAAACGCACACTTTTGGGACGGCCCTCCTCCTTTAATGCTATGGCCGTTATCCCCAATTACGGCGGAGCTTTTATTTATGCTGCTGTTGCTGCTGGGTGAACGCCTCGATCCGCTGCATGAATTCCTCGGCCGCGCTGTAGCCCTGCAAGCGGAGCGACCAGTTGTTCGCGGCGGCTTCGACAAGTCCTGCGACGTCGCGGCCCGGCTGAAGCGATATTTGGATGTACGGGATGTCGACCTCCATATAGGAAGACGTCTTCGGCGTCATATCGAGGTCGTTGTACAGCTCGTTTTCCTTCCACGGCGTCAGCTCGATATCGAGCACGATCCGGGTCTCGTCCTGGAATGCCCCCCGGCCGTAGATCCGGGCGACGTTAATCAGGCCGACGCTTCGCAAGGCGAGAAACTCCTTCGTCTTGCCGTCATGCGTGCCGATAATCGTCTCCGGACCGATTCTCCGCAGGACGACGGCGTCGTCGGCGACGAGCCGGTGGCCGCGGCGGATCAGCGACAGCGCCGTTTCGCTTTTGCCGATTCCCGATTTGCCGCGAAGCAGAATCCCGATGCCGGCGACGTTCACGCAGACGCCGTGCACTTGAATTTCCTGAGCGAGCATCTTCGTCAGGAAAACGTCCGCCATGCCGATCCATTTGGTCGTCTGCTCCGCCGTGCGCAGCAGCGGGATGCCTTCCCGCTCGCAATGCGCGATCAGATAACGCAATCCTTCCATTTCCTGGTTCCAGGTTACGACGAAACACGGCGGGTGGTATTGTACGACCGAGCCGATGCGGGAATCCCGCTCATCTTCGGTCTGTTTGTGTAAGTATGTGATTTCTTTGCGGCCAAGCACCTGCACCCGCTGCTGCGGGAAAAAATCGAAATACCCGACGAATTCGAGCCCTGGACGGTGAACCCGGGATTTGCTGATCGTTCGGTGCAATTGCGAATGCCCGGCAAGTATTTCCAAGTGAAATCGGTTGACTAGATCTTGGACGGTGATGGATTTCATAGAGCCGCTGCACCTCTTTCTATCGTTATATTCACAGCTTGATCGGAGCGGAAGCTGTATTCATTATGCCCGCTTCCCCGATTTGTTGCAAGCGTTTTCCCAGGGGTTGTTCCGCTGTTTTGTCAGCCGTTATATATACGCTGCGCCCCTATGGCAGTTTCGCTTCAAAGTTGAATCTTTTGTGTCCAAAATCAAGGGAGCGGCCGGTTGCCGAAGCGAACCCGGTATCGATCGGCTGACTGACGCGTTGAACTTCATCATCGCACCGAATGCTCATCACCATTTTATAGGAAAACCGGCGGCCGTTCCAGGCAATCCGGCATTGACAGTGGAAGGCGGATGCAGTACAATATTTCAAAATTAAACAAACGCATTAGGCCGATGACGAGAATCCAACTCGGAGGCGTTTGCGACCGGGACTTCATCCGGGTCTGTTTCGTTCGAAGCAGCTCCCCGATCTTGCGTATCGGACCCGATTCCGATACGGCCGCATGTCCTCTAAGCATACCGGGAACCGCCCCGTTACCGCGGAACCAAGCGGACCGGGCAACCGGTCAAATTGGGTGGCACCGCGGGTGTAAAGCGCTCCTCGTCCCAAATGACGGGGGCGCTTTTTGCATTTTTTCGGACAACGAAAGGACGTGGACCACTATGCTGGACATCCGGTTTATTAGGGAGAATCAGCTGCAGCTGCAGCAAACGGCCGAGCAGAAACGAATCGAAGTGTCGATCGAAGAGCTGCTTCGAACGGATGAGGAACGAAGAAAAATGCTGGCCGAAGTCGAACGGCTTCGCCAGGAACGCAACCGGCTGTCGGAGGACATCCCCCGGCAGATGCGCGCGGGCAACAAGACCGGGGCCGAGCGGTTGAAAGAGCAGGCGAAAGCCGTAGGGCTCGAGCTGGCGGAGAACGAGCCGGTGCTCGCCGGGCTGGAGCAGCAATTTCGCAGGCTTATGCAGCTCGTGCCGAATATCGTATCCCCGGATACGCCGGTGGGAGCGACGGATGCGGATAATGTCGAGGTCAAACGAGTCGGCACGCCGGCAACATTTGCTTTCGAGCCGAAAGATCATGTGACGCTCGGGGAGATGCTGGGGCTGATCGATATTCCCCGCGGGGTCAAGACGGCCGGAAGCCGCAACTATTATTTGAAAGACGCGGGACTGCACCTGCACCGCGCCGTTCAGCAGCTGGCGCTCGATCTGCTCGTACGCAAAGGCTTTACCGTTATGGACGTGCCGCTGCTCGTCCGTGAAGAAACGTTAAACGTCGCCGGATTTTTCCCGGGTGGTCAAGAGCAGACGTTCCGGCTGCCGGAAGACAACAAATGGCTGGTCGGTACATCGGAGGCGTCGCTGATCGGTTATTACGCCGATGAAATCGTGGACGTCGCCGAGCCGATCCGGCTGGCCGCCGTCTCGAACTGTTTCCGCCGCGAGATTGGCTCGGCCGGACGGGATGTGCGCGGGCTGTACCGCGTCCACCAATTCGCCAAGGTGGAGCAGGTGATCTTGTGCCGGGGAGAGGACGACGTCTCGGAACGTATGCTCCAGGAAATTACCGGCAACGCCGAGGAGCTGCTGACGATGCTGGAGCTGCCTTACCGCATCGTGGCCGTCTGTACCGGCGACATGGGGCAAAAAAACTACAAGCAATACGACATCGAGACCTGGATGCCGAGCCGGGACGGCTACGGCGAGACGCATTCGTCGTCCAACGTGCGCGAATTCCAGGCGCGCCGCGCCAATATCCGGTATCGGGACGAGGACGGCAAGCTGCAAATGTGCCATACCTTGAACAATACGGCCGTCGCATCGCCGCGCATCCTGATCCCGCTGCTGGAAAATCACCAGCGCGAGGACGGCTCGATTTATATTCCGCCGGCGCTGCGGCCGTATATGTACGGGATGGAAGCGATTGAGCCCAAGCCGCAGCTGTAAAACGATACCAATACGTAGCAAGATGCTCCGGGGAAGGCCGATCGGCCTCCTCCGGACCCTTATAGGAGAACAGGAGAAGAGAAGCGCTCATGTCTTATCAAATCGTATTTTTCGATATCGACGGCACCCTGGTCGATGAACAGAAACAGATTCCGCAGGATACGGTCGACGCCATACGCGAGCTGCAAAGCCGGGGAATCGAAACCGTCATCGCGACCGGAAGAGCCCCTTACTTTTTCACCCCCTTGGCCGAGAAGCTTGGCATCGACTCTTACATCAGCTTAAACGGCGCATATGTGGTCTATAAGGGGAAGCCGATTTTCAGCAGGGAAATTCCGCGAGAGAGTGTCGAACGTTTCGTCGGCGTTGCCGCCAAACACCGGCACAGCCTCGTTTTCGAAGGCCATGACGCCTTCTATACGAACAACGAAGCCGATCCGTTTATGATCGAATCCGTCACCTCGCTGCGGGTCGATCTCCCCGGGCATGACCCGGATTTCTGGAAGAAGCAGTCGATCTACCAGCTGTTTCTCCACTGCGAGACGGCCGAGGAACCGTTGTACGACCAGGCCGTTCCGGGACTGAAGCTGATCCGCTGGCACGAGAAGGCGATGGACGTTATCCCGGACGACCGCTCCAAGGCGCAAGGGATTGAAGCGTTTCTGGCCCATCTAGGGATAAGCCCCGAAGCCGCGGTAGCGTTCGGTGACGGTCTGAACGACAAAGAAATGCTCTCCCTGGTCGGTCTCGGAATCGCAATGGACAACTCCCACGAGGAATTGAAGCCGTATGCGGACTACGTCACAACTCATGTGGACAAAGGCGGAATCCGCAACGGATTGAAATATGCCGGACTTATCGGGTAACTCCTCTTTCCAATGGCCGGACACCGCCTCGCGAATAAGCCCGGTCCCATCATCCAAACAAACAGAAAGAGCCTTGCCGAAATCCGTTTCGGGGGCTCTTTCTCATTTCGTCCGCAGGACGTCGATCAAGCTTTGACCAGTTCCAGCACGATCGCGTTGATCCCGTTCAGGAAGGCGTTCGCGCTTGCTTTGATAATATCGGTGTCCATCGCGCGGCCCGAATACGTCTTGCCTTCGTATTCAATCCGGATGTTGACCCGGCCGATCGCTTCCTTGCCCCGGGACAAGCTGTTGATTTTATAATCTTTGAGCTGCACGTCCAGGCCGACGAGCGATTTAATGACACTGTACAAAGCGTCGATCGGTCCGTCCCCGACACAGCTGCCGACGATCGACTCCCCGCCCTTTTTCAATTTGACCGTTGCCGTAGGCGTCTGATCGCTGCTGATGACCTGGAACGATTCCAGCATGTACAGCTGGCTTTCGCTTTGCTCGATCGTTCGGTGATTGGTCACCAAATAAAACACGTCATGATCGTACACTTCTTTTTTGGCATCGGCGAGCGTCAGGAACTTCTGGAACAGCTGCTCGAAATCCGCTGCGTCGGACGTGTCGAAGCCCATCTTCTCCACCGCATTTTTGAAGGCGTGGCGTCCGG
This sequence comes from Paenibacillus sp. MAH-35, assembly GCF_058135425.1. Taxonomy (NCBI): domain Bacteria; kingdom Bacillati; phylum Bacillota; class Bacilli; order Caryophanales; family Paenibacillaceae; genus Paenibacillus; species Paenibacillus sp. MAH-35. The sequence continues at coordinate 86,872 of NZ_JBYUPU010000016.1, read as the reverse complement.
ATCGGGCCGTCAGGATCAGCTCCATGCTTTCGGCGCCGACGTCCTCTGGCGACATAATCTCGTATACCTGCTTATCTTTGAGCAGACCGTCCTGATGGATGCCGGACGAATGCGCGAAGGCGTTCTCGCCGGTAATCGCTTTGTTCACCTGCACGTCGAGTCCGGTCAGATGGCTGACCAGCCGGGACGTCCGGAGCAGCTCGGTCGTCTTGATATCCGTGCGGCATCGGTAGAACGACTCCCTTACCTTCAGTCCCATGACCACTTCCTCAAGCGACGTGTTGCCCGCTCTCTCGCCCAGCCCGTTGATCGTGCACTCGACCTTTTCGGCGCCGTTTTTGATCGCGCTCAGCGTATTGGCCGTCGCCATCCCGAGATCGTTGTGGCAGTGAACGCTCAGAACGACCTTATCGTTCAAGTTTTTCAGTCTGTCGTTGATTTTGCGGATCAGCTCGCCGAATTCCTCCGGCACCGCAAAGCCGACCGTGTCCGGCACGTTGATCATCGTAGCTCCCGCTTTGACGACGGCCTCGATTGTGCTCCACAAATATTCGAATTCCGAGCGCGAAGCGTCCTCCGTCGAATACTGCACATGAGGAAGCAGCGTTCTGGCGTATTTGACCGCATCGACGCCCATTTGCATAACGGCATCCTTGGAACGATTGAATTTTTTCTCCACGTGAATGTTGGAGGTGCCGAGCACAATATGGATCAGCGGATTTTGCGCCAGCTTGATGCTTTCGTAGACGGCGTCGATATCGCTCTTCACCGCCCGGCCGAGTGCCGTAATCGAGACGCTGTCGCCTACGCTGCGGGCAATTTCCTGGACCGCCTGAAAATCGCCGGCAGACGATGCCGGAAATCCGGCCTCGATAATATCCACGTTCAGTCTCTTCAACTGCTGGGCGATTTCCAATTTTTGCTGCATATTTAATTTCGCTCCCGGCACTTGCTCTCCATCGCGCAGCGTAGTATCCAGTACGATAATTTTACGGTTCATTGGGGTTTCCTCCTAAGCGTGTTTGGTTAGTAAGTAGGTACAGCGAGGTTGATTAAACCCGGAATTTAATCAACAAAAAAACCCCGTCTCTACGTATAGAGACGAGGTTGAACTCGCGGTACCACTCTAATTCATTTCATGGGAAATGATCTTCTTCGATGGCCATCACCATCTATCCCTGTAACGGGGGAAATCCGTCTAGCCCTACTTGATTCGGGCAGCCGTTCATAGACGAGTTCGAAATGAATGTCACTACCGTTTCGCACCGGCCAACGGCTCTCTGAAAGCTCTTTTCATTTCTACTATTTCTAATCGCAACATTTGGCGTATTTATTTATTGGTTATTATATGCCACATTAAATGAAGATGTCAACATCGCATTTCCTTCGTTTTTCATCTTTTTTGCTTACGACTCTCGTTCCTGCCGCCGATCGTCATCCCATCGTCCAGATCGCCCGCAAATACGCAAGCTTCAAACCGGCCCGCTCCATATTGCGGCAACTGCCAGAGCCGAAAGACGCCTGAGCGGCGACGAACCGGGCTCCGCAGGAAGCGGCCGTCTCGATCCGTTTGCGCAGCAGTCCGGCGTGCAGTCCCCGGCCGCGGTAGTCGGGCAGCGTGGCGGCCAGCGTGAAGGAGGCGATATCCCCCTTCACCCGCATGACCGCCACTGCCGCAGGAACCCCACCTGCGAAGCCTAGGAAAAACCGCCATCCTTCCCGTCCGAACAATACGCGATTGTTCGCCGCGATCGGCGCCGCCCCGTCAGACGGCAGCCCGAAGCCGAGACAGTGGATGTGGCCGTAGATATCGAATTCATCGCCGTTCATCTCCCGGAACGTCACTTCGCCGTCGTCCTGTTTCGGATCGGCAAGGGCCGAGATGGAATGGGCTTCCGCCGTCTCCGCATACAGCGCTGAATGAAATCCGGTTTGCATCAGGCCATGTGAGGCCAGCTCGTTGGCCAGCTCCGCATTGAGCTTCCCGGGAATGATCCGCACCTCGAACTTCCGGTTGCGCTCGCGGTAATAGTCGACGATGGAGCGAACGACTCCCGTATCCTCCGGACCGATCCCGCACACGGCATTAAACGACGTCCAGCCCATCGTCCGGCTGTAGACGGCAGTACAGCCTCCGAACCGCTCGATCTCAATCCCTTCCGGGTTGCCTTCCCGGCTGCGGATCGCTTCCATCCGGTCCACCAGCACCCCCGTCTCCGCCGCTTCCAGCGCTTCCGCCAACTGGCCGCTCATCGTTACGCTCACCTTCTTCTCCTCCTGTCCGCCCGCCGTCATCCCTTACAGCTGCCGATCCGTCTCTATAGGCATCGACAAAGGCTTGCATCCATTCGCCTGCGCGTTCCCTTTGCCCGTTCATCCGCTCCAGATCGTCCGGGTCTATGTCAAAATACGTACCGTTCATTAATCCCAATAATGCGTTATAAGGTACCGGTTTGCTTAAACCCAGCTTTCGGGAGAAGGAAGCGAGCTCATAGGCCAGCTGTGTTGGAGTGATCCGCACATGCAAAAGAATAAAAACAGGATCGGCTTCTTCGCTTCCGTCCGCTGCGGGTGCCGTGTCCGGCAAACAATCGAAGTATGCGGCCGCCCTCTCCTCAATCCGGCCTATATGCGCTCCGATCCGGACTGACGCCTCCAGATCGCGGTACAACTCGATCTCGTCATATCCGACCAGAAACGAACGTTGCTCCGCACGCCACTCAGCGAACAGGTCTGATTGCAGCACCCGTTCCATCGCCTGCTCAGGCGTACAGCCTTCCTGAAAAAGCTGATTCGTATAATCTTGAATCCGATTATGAACCGCCCAATCGGCCTCGAACTTTGCCGTCTCTTCCGGAGTCGGCTCCGGAGGAGGGTCCGTGATCCATTTCCCGTACATGACAGTTGAAATGCCGCTGTTTGTCTGGCGGTCGAACACTTCGTATCCGCTGCTTGCAAACAGCTCCTGAGCCGCAGAAGGACGGTCCGACGTTTCCGCGCAGACGATCCGGTAACCCAGCTCCCGTCCGCGCTCCTCCAGCTTGCCCAGCAGGCGCCCGCCGTACCCTCGCCGCTGCAGCTCCGGCTGTACGCCCAGCCGCTTGATCTCACCTACCGCCGGGTTTTTGATGCAGATCGCGCCCGTCGCTGCGACGGCGCCGTTCTCCTCGCCTACCCAGAACTCCGCGCCTTCGGCCAAACAGGTTAGCTCGATATCGGGCCAACTATCGCCATCCGAGCCGAGATTCACTCCTGCATCCGCCTGTCCGGCGAGAGCTTCGTGCAGCCGGATCACTTGCTCCCGGTCCGAATCGACATACAAACGCAGCTCCATGGCCGCCCTCCTATTCCGAACTTCCGGAAACCCGATCTGTCCCCGGCCCCTCCTCTATGATTCGCCAATTCTGTTATGTTTTCCTTCCGGGCGGCTTCCCCTCGGCTTTCCGGACATATACGCTCACTCACAGCGTCTGTCCGCTGTCCACTGTGATGATCTGACCGGTCATTGCTTCCTGCTCCAAGACAGCGCAAACCAGGGAGGCGATATCTTCGGGTGCCGAAATACGCTGCAGCAGGAGCTTGGGGGCAAGCCGCGCCATTTGCTCCTCCATTCCGGCCCACCATCTCGTTGCGACCGCTCCCGGCACGACACAGTTAACTCGAATGTCCGGGGCCAACGCCCGCGCTAACGATTTCGTCAGACCGTGAACGGCCGATTTCGATACGGCGTAAGGCAGCGAAGAGCCCAAACCCGTTTGTCCGGCGATGCTTCCGATATTGACGATCGCACCCTGTTTATTTTTTTTCATATACGGGCTGGCGGCTCGCGCGCAATAAAACATCCCTTTCACATTTACAGCGAACAACTCGTCCCATACTTCGCCGGTTGCGGCTTCCAGATCGTCCATCGGAATATGCCTGGTGATGCTGGCATTATTTACGAGCAAATCCAGCGTCCCGAATTGCCGCGCGATGGATTCGACCATGTGCCGGACCTCATGGTCTTGCGATACGTCAGCTTGGATCGCCTCAGCCCGCCCACCCTCTTGGATGATCCGGCGGACCGTATCTTCCGCCTCGGATTGGGAACGTGAGTAATTTACGATCACGGTTGCCCCCCGCTTCGCCAGCGCCAGGCTTGTTGCTCTGCCAATCCCCGTACCGCCGCCCGTAACAAGGACCACTTTATGACTGATTTCCATTGCAGCTTCACTCCCATGGTTTATGGATTGGTATCATTGTAAAGGAAATGATATTATTTGTATAATTGAATGAATTGAACAGCATATTCAAAATTTATGAATGATGCAGAGGGGCGCAGCATGGATCTCAAACTATTGAAAACGTTCCAGCTCATTGTGAAATACGGCAGCTTTGTGCGCGCGGCCAAAGAAATGAACTATGCACAATCCACGGTCACGATGCAAATCCAAAAGCTTGAATCCGATTTGGGCGTTCAACTGCTCGAGCGTGGTAAAGAGATTCGGTTAACGGAGGCAGGGAGACTGTTTCACGACCACAGCTTGCAAATCGTCAAAAACATGGAGCAATTACAAGCGAACCTGTCGAATATGCAGATGGGTGAAACGGGGCATGTTCGCCTAGGTGTTACAGAGCCAACCGCGAGTTATCGTTTGCCTGGTCTTCTGAAGATATTCACGTCGATGTATCCGAATGTCCGTATTTCCGTAGTCATGGCGAACACTCCGCTGCTAAGCGAGCTGCTTCTCCAAGGAGAGCTTGATTTCTCGCTTTGCTCGGCTCCGGATTTAGGCAGTGATCTGTTTTTTGAACCTTTGTTTAAGGAGGAATTCGTGGCACTATTACCCGAAGATCACCCGCTAACACGTAAAACCGTTCTCTCACCGGAGGATTTACGGGAGCATCGCCTGCTGATCACGTCAGCTTCATGCCCGTATCGCAGAAAACTTGAGATGATTATGCAGGAAAAAGGAACGATGATGCATGATACGATGGAGATCGGAAGTATGACGGCGTTGAAATTTTACGTGGAGAGCGGACTGGGAATCGCGCTTGTCCCTAGGCTTATAGCGGAGCCGGCTGCTGCGGGAACAACGGTGCGGACCATTCACGGCAGCCTGATCGATATGACTTTCGGAGCGCTGTTCAAATCATCGGACTATCCGCTGCAATTTGCCAGTCAAAAGCTGTATCTGCTTCTCAAACAACATCTGGATCAACAATGCTCAGGATAGGATCAAGAAAAAAGGACAGGAAGCTTCGCCTTGCGCGGCAAAGCCCCTGTCCCTGTCCCCGTTTCCTTACACATGCAGCCACCAGATGCCGGCACATTCCGGCACCACCGTCCAGCCGTTGCGCACAACCTGCGCCGCCAGTTCGCTCCCGAAAAAGAACCGGGTCAGCCGCTCCGCCTCCGCCAAGCTGCCGAACGTGTAATCGGTCCGAATCCAGCGGTGCGAGAAACCAAGCTCTTGCTCCAGCGCCTCGTAATAATCGAGTAAAAAGCGCGGCGGAGCAGGCGTTGCCGTACCCGTTCCCATCGTCTCGAACAGCACGATCGTGCCGCCCGGACGAAGCGTCCGCTTCATCTCCCCGATAATCTCATGTACATGGCTCCGGTAACCGGGCACATCCGAGCTGCACAGATAAGAGACGCTCCAGCCGGATACGATCAAGTCCACCGACTTGTCCGCCAAAGGCAGCTTCCGGTGATCCGCCTGCTCCGTCCTCCAGTTCGTCAGTCCCCGGCTGTGAAGCTTGCCGGCCAGCACATCCAGCATGGCGGTTGAGGCGTCGAACGCGGCCAACGAGCGGACGCGCGGGCCGAGCACTGCAGACAGTCTGCCCGTCCCCGCTCCTACGTCGGCGGCGTCCAGTCCGTCAAACGGCCGAATCTCCTCCAGCACCCCGCTCAAATCCGGCTGCTTGGCTATCATCTCCTCGTATACATCCGCCTGTCCCGCATAAATGCTCGCATGGTCAGCCATTCGTCCATCTCCTCCTCGCCTGGGGCGGGATCGGGTCCCTCCCGGCAACATTCACTATAAACGTTGCCGCAACGTTAAGGTCAATCCCTTTGACGGGCTGCCGGTTCAGATTTTGTTCAGTCGCGTCTTGTATAATAATCAGGCCAGTTTATATAAAAGAAGGGACTATTGCCATGCTACTCCGCATCATGTTTCACGACAGGCCGATTCCCGTTAACGTTCCGGATCACGGTTATTCCGAAGATTTGCTGGAAGAGCTGACAGACACATTGGTTCTCCGTTTAGAAGCTGCACAGAAACAGGACCCCGCCGGATGGGACGAGCTGCAGACGATCGAGCTGGAGGCTGCTTCGGGAGGCTGGAAGGCGGTCTTGTACTTCTCCGGCGACCAAAGGCCCGCAGAAAGTTTGCCTCTCCGCTAAACGTTCCGGCTCAGGGAAGAGTCCGGTTGGCGCTCCTTCCCTTTGCTTATACCCCGGCAAGACGCACACGTCCCCGCTGTTCTTTCCAGCTATCGTACCACTTCGTGATAGCCGGAGACACGGCCGAATCCAGTTCCCGCTCCAATCTGGAAGTCAGAAGCCAGTACTGGTCTTCCACCCCCGCTGTATCTCCTAAAGAGTCGTACAGCTTCATCAGCGTGAAATAGCTTTCTTCATCATAAGGCAGATACTGCTGAATCCGCTGATTCACCTGCAAGGCGGCGACTATCATGCCCCGCTCCAGATAATAATCGCTCAGCCCTTCGGCATGATGCATCCAGAGCCTCCGAAGCCGTTCCCGCTCGTGCTCGGCCCACAAATATTCAACCTCGCCCAAGTAGTGGCCTTTATACATCCCCAGCACTTGCTCGTGCTCTTCCATATGTCCGGCCTCAAGCGCCGGCAGCCGCTTCAGCCTTGCTTCCCATTCCGCGACATCCAGCCTCGCCTCGCCAATCGTAAGCTTGTACCCAACCTCCAGCTCCCCGCTGTGGATCGTAACCGCTTGAAGCCCGACGCTTTTTAACGTTTGCCTGATATGGTAGATGGTCGTATACAGCTGCTTAGCCGCACGGATGCTGTCAAAATCCGGCCACAGCAGCTCAAACAGCGTCTCCCTGTCGACCGTCCGGTCCCGGTGATGAAGCAAGTAGGCGAACAGCTCCTGAGCTTTGCTCGTACGCCACTTGACCGATAACGGCTGTCCGCCGGGCAACTGGAATTTGATTTGATGAAAACAGCTGATGACAGGCGGTTCTTCAACCGTTCCGCTATCACATCTCGATATGATCCGGTCCTTCAGCCTGTCGATCGTTTTCTGCAGCCGGTCCAATTGAACCGGCTTCATCACATAATCCAGGGCATGCAGCTCGAACGCCTGTACCGCGTACTGATCATAGGCGGTTACAAATACGATCTCCGCTTCCGGAACGGCGGACTGCAGCCGCTCCCCCAGTTCCAGGCCGTCGATGCCGGGCATCTGGATGTCGAGAAATACGGCGTCCGGCCGAAGTTTCCGGGCCTGATCGCATACTTGAAGCGGATCGGTGTACATGCCTATGACTTCGATGTCGCCTATGTCGCGCTCCAGCAGCTTCTTCAGTTGCGCCAGAGCTAATCGCTCATCGTCTACCAGGATGGCTCTCACCCAGATAACACCGCCTTGCTGGTGCAATTTAACATTTTCATCAATTCCTTTATTATATCACCACCTTTTTGGTTCTGACAGGGACAAGCGGGCTATTTACGCAAGCTACACAAGGGAACCTGGGGACACGGCAAAGGACGCAGCCCTCTTCTACGCTTTAGTTTTGGTGAGAAACATAAACGGTCTATCAAAAAAGAAACCACCAAATCCGACTGATGGATTTGATGGTTTCTTCCCGTTCGCCCCGGGTTGCGTCCGCCCTTAGTCGATCAGGTTTGTCATTTGCAACAGCCTTCTCATCAGAGCAGCCGCTTCCGCACGCGACATGTAGTCTTGCGGGTTCAGCAGTTGTCCGTCTTCGCCTTCGACGATGCCGGCTGCAACCATCTTCGCTACAACTTCCCTAGCCCAGCCCGATACGTTATCCGCATCGCCGAACTTCAGAAGCGTCGCATCGATTTCCGCCGGACTCATAAATCTTTGCGGCTCAACCAGGTTGAACGCGCGGGCGATCATGGCAATGCCTTGCTCTCTCGTAATGTTCCGGCCGCCATGGAACAAGCCGTCGTCATAACCGAGCACAATTTCAAATTCGCTGGCGATGCTGACTCCACCGTGATACCAGTCGGATTTGTTGACATCTTCGAATTGATTTTCAACCACATTTTGACGCATCAGGCCCATACCGGTCGCTACAATAGTCGCGAACTCGGAACGGATAATATTCCGGTCAGGCGAGAACGTATTGTTCCCGATTCCTGCAAGATCGAGTCTTGCCGCGATATTGTTAATGTCCGCTCTTGCCCAGTGACTCTTCACGTCGTCGAAATCTTTCGGATTCCAGATGACGGAATACGTACCGCTGCTGCGCAAATCGTTAATGAGTGCAAAGTAACGGTTGTTGATCTTAGTTACAACTGTAGGCAGGTGGAACATCGTACCGTCCGGATTGATAACGACACCGGTCGTGATCCGGTTAGGATCAATGCCTTCCGGAAGCGCAATATATCTTGCGGCATACCCGTTCAGTTGATCCGCGCTTACAGTCCGCCCTTCGTTCGTGAAGGTCAGCTTGAGGTCGACAGGATCGACCAGCAGCTCATACCCTTCAGTAGTCGCTTTGCTGCGCGCGCTATCGATCAAGGATTGCGGAGAACGCTTGATGTCGACATGGACGGCTATGTCACCGAGCTTTGCACCGTTCAAGTTTTTCGAAATCGCGTCGAAGTCCAGTTGTCCGCCCGGTATCGGGTAGATCGCCAGCAGGTTTCCGATTTCCAGACTCGAGCCTGCATCGGTCATCCGCTTGACTTGTTCAGCCGTCACCCCTTTTACTGCAACATCGCCCTCGTTCGGAACGCGGATCGCCAGCTTCAGGCCGTTGCCTTGCGCCAAAATGCCATTTAACTTGCCGGCGTCGATCTCAACATTCGTTAGAGTATGTCCGCCTTCAGTGGTCTTTTTGCCTGTTGCGAATTCACGTGTCGAATCGTTCACGCTGGTGATGATATCGCCCGTTGCCGGAGGAGTGCCTCCGCCAATGCCGGTTCCGCCGCCAACCGTTCCGGACCCGTTGTCAGAGCCGGAGTCGGAGTCACGGTACACCGTCACAACATACTCCTTGACGCCTCCGTTCCGGTCCGTCACTTTCACGGTTACCATGTTAGATCCTACTTGCAGCGGAAGCGCCGGGCTAGACGTGCCGCTGGCAACGGTGACCGCAGCCCCGCCGTTCACGCTGAACTCAATCTTCGCCTCCGGGTCGAGCGCAACTGGAGTCCATGGAAGCTGGGACACTTCATAAGGGACGTTCATCGTGTAGGCTTCCTTGTCCGACTGGAACGCCGGATTCAATCCGTATCCGGGAGCCGCGAGCGATTCCAGCTTGCTGGAGACGCGCATCATTTCGATCGTATATTTGTTTTTGTTTCCGTTCGAATCGGTCACTTCCACTTCAATGACATTGCGTCCTTCTTGAAGCGGCAAGTTGTCCCAATCCGAAGCTGGCACCACTTGTCCGTTCACCGTAATCTGAACTTGACCGTTCGGGTCGAGCGTTTGCGGATCAAGGCCGACGCTGCTGACAGCGTTCGGTACGACTCCCGTATAGTTCAAATACTGCTTGCCGTCAAATGCCGGCGACAGTTCTACAGCTACCGGATTGCCGCTGCCATCCGCGTAGACGATGTCGAGTACGGTCAGCTCCGCACCTGCGATTACCGCATTTTGGCGAGCCGCTTGAAGCGCAGCCAATGCCGCATCGACTTCCGCTTGAGTAGCGTCTGGATCATTAAGCACCACCTGAGCTTTCGCCATCGCTTCTTTCAGCGCTTCCCAGCTTTCAGGGGTCAGCAGCGATTCCAAATTCGTCTCGCCATTAATTTCGTCCACTTTTGCCTGCAATGCCGATTTGTTAACAGCAACCAGTGCCGCTCTTGCTGCTTCCAGAGCAGCCATGGCGCGATCCACTTCCGCTTGCGTCGCACTCGGGTCCGCCAGCACGTTCTTCGCGTGGACTAGCGCATCTTGGAGCGCCTGCCAGCTAGTGGCCGTGTATCCCGACGGAGTCAAGCCTTCGCCTTCGATTTCGTTTACTTTGGCACGCAAAGCGCTGAGGTCTACCAAAGCGGCCTTCGCCTCGTCGAGCTTCGTGATCGCTTGCGCGAGCTCCTGCTCGGTTGCGGCCGGAGTTTGCGCCAGCACCGCATTGGCCCGGGTAAGCTCGTCTTTCAAAGCTTGCCAGCTGTCCGCCGTATAGTCGCCTTCCTTCAAAGTTCCGGCGTCCATGGCGGACTTGATTTGGTTCACCTTGGCTTCGAGCTTGTCGCGGGAGCTGGACAGTCCCGTCTTGGCAGCTTCCAGCGCGGCGAGCGCATCGTCAATTTCCTTTTGGGTGGCATTCGGGTTGTCGAGCACATCTTTTGCCGCCGTCAATGCGTTTTGCAATGCCGTCCAGCTTTCAGGCGTGTAGTTCCCCGCCGTCAGCTTGCCTACTCCGTTTACGGATTTTTGCAATGCATCCTTAGTTACTTTGGCAAACGTAAAGGTATTGCCGTCTGCCAGCTTCGCGCTGTTGATTTTGACAGTTCCTTCGGCGCTAAGCGGGAGGATCTCCGTCAATGCTCCTGCCGTATCCCGGATAACCAGATAATACAGGGCAGCAGGATTTTCGGCCGTAACGTCCAGCTTAAGCGTAATGTCCGTATCGAGCCAGTTCGTCTTGTCCACTTTGAATTCTCGGTTCAGCTGCTTCAGCTTGTGCTGAGGAGCTGTCGTAATTTCAGGCACTTCTCCGTCGTATTTAGCCGCTATAGTGCCATTATCGCTGAATGTGAAGAAGGACAGGTCGGTTGCGATCATATTGCCGTTTTGTGCGTTGGAAGCCGTAATTCCGTCGCCAAGAGCGATCGTTACAAGCGCTCCCGCCTCTTGGGATTTCGACTGTTTTTGCTGCAGCTCGCTTCCGTCGTCGCGGCCGATCCCGGTAATCCGTTTGCCGTACCCGGTATTGTCCGCAGCCGTCCACATTTTCGTTCCGGCCGTTCCGTCGTAATTGCTTGCCGCATAGTCGCTTCCGCCATGATTCAGCGTCAGACCGTATTTCAGAGCCAAGTAACTTTCTACCTTCAGCTTGTCAACCGGGGCGTTGCTCGCCGGGTACAGCACTACTTCGGCGATATCGCCTTTGTAATGGTACCAGTTGTTGGAGCTGCCTCCGCCGAACGCGCCTCCGATAACCGGAGTAAATTCGATCGAGCTGATCGATTTGTTTCTTGTCATCGCCTGATCGTTGCCGTTCAGCTTGCCTTGCGAATCGGTCGAATTCGCCATATCAAATGCGGCCATATGGAAACGCGACGCATCGTTGAAAGCAAACCCGTGATACGTGCCGTTTGCTCCGTTGCCCGCCCACAGCTTGCCGGCCCATTTCGAGAAAATCCCTACTCCGTAACCGCCTGCACGCGGAGCGGCCGAACCGACTACCGTTCCGTCCGTTTGCTTGAATACCGCGTATCCTTCTTTGAACGTAATCGGTTTGTCGCCGATCATGTATTCGTTAGGATTTTGATTGTAAGAAGTTGTATTCTGGAACGCTACAGCCGGGTTAAAGTTAGCCGGTGCCGCCTTATAATCGGGCGTCCCCTGTACGGCAAACTGATTCGTCCCCGTTTGATCCGACCAGCCGGTAAGCTGTCCGTTCAGATCGGCGGCCGCATCCTTATCGGCCTTCAGCCACAATGTTGCGCCGTCTACTCCGCCTGGAGCCGATGCTTTGACGGCAACTTCCTTGGCGAAAGCAAAATAGCTGTTATCGCCGAGCTCGCTGCTGTTAATTGTTACTTTTCCACCCGGCTGAAGCGCAAAAGCCTTCGTGTCGGAGGTGCCGGGAAACGTTGGATCGATGCCGATCAGCAGATGAGTCGCTTCCGCATTCGTTTCACTCAACTGAAGGGTGATCGCTTGGTCGGCCCAATTCGTTTTATCGACCTTATACACCCGTGCCGAACGTTTCATATTGCTCATGGCATCCGTGTCATTGTTCGCCGCATCAAGGCCGTTGTCGCTAAACATAAAGAACGATTGATCGATAGGCACATTAGCGGCCGTTATGTCAGCGTTGGATGCTGCAATATCCGGACCCAGTGCGATCGTCACCAGCGCATCGGCTTCCTGCGACTTGGATTGCTTTTGCTCCAGCCCGCTTCCCGAGTCTTTACCGATCCCGGTAATGCGTTTGCCGTATCCCGCGTTGTCCAAAGCTGTCCACATCTTCGTTCCGGTCAATCCGCTCGCTACATAATCGCTCTGACCGCCATTCAGCGTCAGACCGTACTTCAAAGCCAAGTAGCTTTCAATTTTTTGCTTATCGGCGATAGAATTGCTGGAAGGGAACAGAATCACTTCGGCGACATCGCCTTTGAGATGCTTCCAGTTGTTCGTGTTGTTTCCTCCGAAAGTTCCGCCGACGACCGGTGTAAAGGTAACGGAGTTAAACAGGTTTCCCGATATTGCTCGTTCTTTACCGTTTAACCATCCCTTCGAATCCGTCCCGTTCCCCAGGTCAAACGCGGCCATATTGAATCTCGAAGCTCCGTTGAAGGGGAAGCCGAAGTAGGTTCCAGTGTCTCCGTTACCTGCGTATAAGCTGCCATTCCATTCCGTGAAAATCCCCACCCCGTAATCGCGTGGCGCAACCGGTAGTGCGGAACCGATAACTGTACCCGTTGTTGATGTAAATACGGCATAACCTTCCTTGAACGTGATCGGATGATTACCCAGTAAATACTCATTGGGATCTTGATTGGCTGCAGTCGTATTCTGGAACGACACGGCCGGGTTAAAATTAACGCCAGCCGCCTTATAGTCCGGCGTACCCTGTACGGTAAACTGATTGTTGCCGGTTTGATCGGCCCAGCCGGTAAGCTGTCCGGCCGGATTCGTCTGAGCGCCCTGATCCGCCTTCAGCCATAGAGCCGCTCCTTGTATGCCGCCGGGATACACATCATAAGTTACGGAGTATACGCTAGAGCCGACTCCCCCTGCCCCTCCTGCCGCTGAAACGTTCTGCGGAATAGCCGGACCCGTGAAGCTTCCCACTGCCATGGCGGCAACGAGCAACTGCGAGACTTTTTTCCTCCAGCTCTTCTTGATTAAAGTAGACATTTCCAATCCTCCTGTTACACTCTTCCATGTGACACGTCAATCTCAGCATCTGCTACAACCGGTGCCGTCTGCACTTCCCGCTCGTCCATCTTGTTCAGGCTGGAAGCCGGAACTGCAGCCTCTTCGCCTTCTCATCTTCAAACCTCCTTGTCCCTCCCAGGACGGTTGATTACTTACAATTCCTTTGGAAAGTATAGCAATCCCCCCTATACAGAACATATACAACCCGACTGCCGGCACCGCGCACCGAAAACCTCCTCCCACGCAACGCTTCAAGAAGGAGCGATGCTTATTCCTCCCGTAATCCGGATTTATTTTTATGAAATCGGGGGTTCATATGGGATGTAAGTTTTTGTATAGGCATACCGTTTATAATGGAAACTATTCCAATTTCGAGGAGGCATTCCATGTATTCATCCGTCCAAAAGTACACGGCTGAACTGATCGGGACTTTTGTGCTGGTGCTGGTAGGCTGCGGAAGTGCGGCTACTGCGGGGGAACAGCTTGGATTTCTGGGAATCGCGATGGCGTTTGGCTTATCGATCGTCGCGATGGCCTATGTGATCGGCCCGATCTCCGGCTGCCACATTAATCCGGCTGTTTCGCTTGCCATGCTGCTCGGTAAGAAGCTGTCCGGCAAAGATTTCGTCGGTTATGTCGTCGCACAGATTTTAGGAGCAGTCGCGGGCTCGGCACTGCTGTATGCGATTATCGATTCGACCGGGCAGACGGTAGCCAGTCTGGGGCAAAACGGATTCGGCGAGGGGTACGGCATCGGCATATCGGCGCTGATGGCGGTAATCGTAGAAATCGTTCTTACCTTCGTGTTTATTTATGCGATCCTCGGCGTAACCGCTTCGTCGGACAACAGAAGCACCGCCGGGCTCGTCATCGGCCTATCGCTCGTTCTCGTACATATTCTCGGCATCGGTCTGACCGGCACCTCGGTCAACCCGGCGAGAAGCTTCGGCCCCGCCCTCCTGCTGGGCGGCGATGCGCTGTCGCAGCTATGGGTGTTCGTCACTGCTCCGTTCATCGGGGCTGCGCTGGCTGCGTTCGCTTATCGGGTGCTAAATAGCCGCACATAAGCTATTCATCAAACGAAAAGACCTCATCTTCCACTGCAACGTGGATGAAGAGGTCCTTTTTCTTAAGCATATTGGTTCCAAGCCAATCTCAAAAAAACGCAAATGACGGTTTGGGTTTGCTCGGCAGCCTCTACGGCGTGCAAAGCTGAATGCCCTGTGTAAGCGGCCTTGGTCTAAGCCCCGGATATTCTCGGCATCGGCATCGGTTCTTTTCCGAGCTCCGCCCAGATGTATTTCAGCAGTAGCTCCGCCTTCAACTCCCGGAATCGTTCGTCATCCCACAAATTCCGCGTCTCCCCCGGGTCCTTCGCCAAGTCGAACAGTTCCCCGTACGTTTGGTTGTAGTACACAGTAATCTTGTACCTCTCGTTCACATACGTCTTCTGGTGAATGGTCGTCGGCTCGTGATGGAACTCGCAAATAATATGATCGCGTGCGCTCAATTCGGGATTTTGCCATACGGCGGATTGGTCGACGCCCGTCATCGCTCCGGGAATCGGCGCTCCCGCAAACGACAGGAAAGTCGGCGCCAGATCGACCAGCGACTGCATCGAATCCGATACGCGGCCGGCCGGCACGTGCCCCGGGTATTTGACGATAAACGGAACCCGAATCAAATCCTCGTAATGAAAGCCTCCCTTGGCCTGCAGGCCGTGCTGTCCGAAGAAATGGCCGTGATCGGTCGTAAACACGACAATCGTATTGTCCGCCAGTCCCAGGGCGTCGAGCTTATCGAGAATTTGTCCGATACATTTGTCCATATAGCTGACCATTCCGTAATAAACCGCCACCAGCTTCTTGCGGTCCTCGTCATTCATATTGACGTGGGAATGATAGCCGTGAATGCCGAACCCGCTCTCCTTGTAGGCCGAGAAGTCGGGATTGCTTTCTTGCGTTTTCCGGAAATGCGGCGGGTTGGCGTCATGCTCGCCGGGCGTAACGGCAGGTACGGTAAGCGAATCCGGGTCGTACATCGTGTCCCACGGCTCCGGCACGAGGTAAGGCGGATGCGGGTCCGGAAAGCTTGCCCACAGGAAGAAGCTGTCTCCGCTCTCTTTGTATTGCTCCAGCAGCTCGCCGCTTCTTTCCGCAATCCATGTATTGTAATGGTATTTCTCGGGAATCGGCCAGCAGTACAGCTCATTCGGGTCCA
The DNA here is from genome assembly GCF_058135425.1 of Paenibacillus sp. MAH-35. Taxonomy (NCBI): domain Bacteria; kingdom Bacillati; phylum Bacillota; class Bacilli; order Caryophanales; family Paenibacillaceae; genus Paenibacillus; species Paenibacillus sp. MAH-35. The sequence continues at coordinate 71,369 of NZ_JBYUPU010000016.1, read as the reverse complement.
TCGTGCCGATCGGCGGCGTGAAGTAGTCCCGCCAGTTCAGGCATCCTTTCTCCTCCATCCACAACGCATAGTGCTGTCCCACCAGCCATTCGTTCGTATGGTTGCGGACCATCTCCGCCCGTTCGAATCCGTAATACGGGCCGGTAAACGTTTTCCAAAATTCGAAATCGTGCAGCTTCTCTTTCCCTTCGAGCGAAGGGTACTCCTCCGTCGAAAACACCGGCTGAAAATGGGCTTTGCCGACAAGCGCGGTCCGATAATCCGCCTTTTGCAGCAGCTCGCCGACCGTCACCCGGTCTTCCGCCAATTTGGTCCCGAGCGTCCAGGCGCCATGCTGGCTCGGATACATCCCGGTAATGATGGAGGAGCGGGTCGGTGTACAAGTCGGATTCGGGCAATAGGCCCGGCCGAACGTCGTCCCTTCGCGAACGAGCCGGTCCAGATGGGGTGTACGGATCTCGTCATGAAACGCTCCGATCGTATTCCAATGCTGCTGGTCGCTGGTGATAAACAGAAAATTAGGTTTCGAGCCGCTCAAAAGCGCATCCCCTCCTTGACATACTTCCATCATACAAAGGAACCCGGTCCGGCAAAATAACATTCGGTTACTTTTATTTGTCATTTTGTTGCGTTAACGGTATCGTAGCCTTATAGAGGATATTCAAAAAGTCCACTTTTGATCACGAAGCAGATCAGGAAGGCTGCTCGACATCGAATATGGAATTCAGCCGGAACTTCCGGTGCTCACGTAGCTTTCACGACGCTCCGCTCCTCATTTCCTAGCTTCATCCCATCTTCTCGGTGCTGAGAACCGGACTTTTTGAACTCGACTATTAGGAAACGATAGGGGGATCGCAGCCGTGCGGGAATATTCCAGTGAATTCATGGAAGCGTGGTATCATACGCCGGACGACTTCGACCGGATGGGCGGCATATGGCCGCTGCGTATCGGCCGAAACGCCGCCAAACCCGACTACCGGTCCGGACCGCGGCAAATCGATTATTATAGTATACATTTTGTGAGAGAAGGGCGCGTAGAGCTCCTCTATGGCAACCAGGCAGCGGTGCTTGGCAAGGGCGACTTGTTCTGCCTGTTCCCGCACGTCACGTACGTGTACCGGATCGTCCCTTCGCCCCGTACGCTGGAGATGGTGTGGCTCGCTTTTGACGGCGATCAGGCCGGTCCGATGCTCGCTATGGCCGGATTAAGCGAACAGAAGCCGTATTTGCATGGAGCGGTCGACAAAGATCTGGACATCCTGCTACAGCAAATGCTTCAGGTGATGTCGGTCCGGGGCACGAAATACGTGCTTGCGCTGAACGGACTGATGTACCGGATGTTTGCAGGGCTCATTCCCGAGCAGGAACCGGAGACGGTGCGGACCGAGACCGCAGGGTGGGTCCGTCAAAGCATCACATTTATGAACGCCCATTACGCCGAACAGATCACGGTAGCGGACGTGGCCGGCCAGATCGGGATCGACCGCTCTCATTTCTCCAGAGTGTTCTCGCAGACGGTCGGCATGCCTCCCGTGAAATATTTGCAAAAACTGCGCATGGACCGGGGCTCCGACCTGCTCCGCAGCACCTCCCTATCCATCACCGAGATTGCGCTTACGATCGGATACCCGGATCTGTATTCGTTTACGAGGGCATTCCGCAATCATTTCGGAATGTCCCCCAGGAAGTTCCGTGAATAGGGGATCGGAATGGAAACGGACGGCTATCGGCCGGGTTGTTGCGCTACGCTGCCGGGAAACCAGGAACATTAAGAAAATCTTCATTATTTCTTGAGTATCTGTTAAGTACGTTCGTGTATGATGGAACTTGTACAAGGCCAGAGCTGAACCAAGCGGCCGTATATACATAAACGGAGGGGTATCGTGCTAGTCGTCCAACAGCTTTCCCATACGTTCCTTAGCGGAACGGAACCGACTCAAGTGCTCTCCGGAATCGACTTCCGCGTCGAGAAAGGCGAGATGGTCGCGCTGCTCGGCAGCTCCGGCTCAGGCAAATCGACGCTGCTGAACCTGATGGCCGGACTGATGAAGCCGACCGAAGGCAGTATCCTGATCGCCGGACGGAATATCGAAAAGATGAACGAAAACGATCTGGCCGTATTCCGGCGTTCGCATATCGGCTTCATCTTCCAATCGTACGAGCTGATTCCGCATTTGACGGTGCGCGAAAATGTCGAGCTGCCGCTCGTCTTCCAGGGCGTGAAAGGAAAAATGCGCCGCGAGCGGGCGATCTCCCTGCTAAGCCGGGTCGGACTGGCCGGCAAGACGGAACTGTTCCCTTCCCAGCTGTCCGGGGGCCAGCAGCAGCGGGTCAGTATCGCGCGGTCGCTCATTACAGAGCCGGCTGTCGTCTTCGCAGACGAACCGACCGGCAACCTCGACACGAAAACCGAGGAAGAAATTATCGATCTGCTGATCGAGCTGAATGTGGGCCACGGCATCACCTTTGTCATCGTTACCCATGAGCACGAAGTAGCCCGGCGTACGAAGCGCATTATCCAGCTGAGAGACGGACGTCTCGTCGATCCGGATATACAGGCGGGTGAAGGCGCATGAGAATTCGTGATTATATCGCTTTGGGCTGGGACCAGCTGCGCAGGCGCAAGGTGGTTACGCTGCTGTGTGTCATGGGGATCGCCATCGGCTCGGCTTCGATCGTCGTCGCCCTTGCGTTCGGGGAGTCGATCTCGCATTACAGCACAAAGCAGATGAGCTATTATTTGAAAACGGACGAAATCACTGTGATGAACCAATCCGGCGGCAGCCGCTCGGGGTCTTCGGGCACGGTGAACGAATACGCCATCACGAATCAGAAGCTGAATCTGATCAAATCGCTGCCCCATGTCAAAACGTTGGCCGGTTACCAGAACATCGGCAGTATGTCGTTTATCGTGGACGACACGCGCACGGGGCGGCTCGAAGTGACCGCGACCGATCTGACCACGCTCGCCGACTTCGGCATGGAGTTTCAGCAGGGGATGCCGATCGACCAGGACAATACGATCGTGCTCAGCTATCCGGCCACGGTCGGTCTCCGAGACAATCAGGCCGCTCGTATCGACGCCGCCCGTCAGCAGACGCAGGAGCAGATGATGGAAGATTTTAACGACCGCAGCCCGATCGTCTCTTATCCGCTGTACCGCAAACAGATCCGGCTCATCCAGACGGCTACCTTGCCTGACGGGACGATCAAAACGTTCGAATTTCCGGTACGCGTCGTCGCGATCGAGAAACGAGCCGAGTCGATGTCCGACGATATGGTCCGCTGGTCGCAGAAGCAAGCCTACATATCGCCCGGTCTCGCCAAGCAAATCCGCGATGCCGTGGAGTCCGTTTCTACGCAAAAAAGCGTAACCGTTAGCGACCAGTCCAGCTATGACCGGGTTGTCGTCAAAATCGATCAGGTCGACCATGTTGCGGAAACCGACAAGCTGATCCAGTCGCTCAAGCTGCGGACGAGCAGCAACTTGGGCCGTCAGGAAAGCATGAGCAAAGAATTCGTCATCATTCGGATTATATTCGGGGGAGCGGGACTGTTCATCTTGTTCGTCGCTTCGATCTCGATCGTCGTCGCGATGACGATGTCGACCCACCAGCGGCGGCGCCAAATCGGGATCATGAAGGTGCTGGGTGCCAACTTGAGCCAGATCCGCAACATGTTTATCGTCGAATCGGCGCTGCTCGGCTTGTTCGGCGGCATGGTCGGCATTTTATTCGCTTATTGGGTTATTTGGGGGATCAATATTATTCTGGTTCAGACCGGCTCTGTCGGGTCGGGGGAAAATGCGGAGATTTTGTTCATCAGCGCCTGGATATTGCCGCTCGGCCTGTTCTTCGCCTTGATGACCGGCATTATGTCCGGCTTGTTCCCGGCTGTCAAAGCTTCTAGAACCGACGCGCTGACCGCGATTAAACGAGAGTAGCAAAGGAGAAGCACGATGCGTAAAAAGAAGACGTGGCTATATATCATTCTCGCGGTGTTGCTGGTCGCGGTGAGCGGCTTTCTGTACACCCAGAGCAAGCCGAAGGCGCCGGCGCCGGGGGCCGGAGCAAGCTCGGGCAGTGCGCTCAAATTTCAGGCCGTCAAAGAAAATCTGGCCAATACGGTAGAGGTAAAAGGGAAATCGTCGTATGTGAAAGAGACGACCGTCTACGCCCCGTTCTCCGCCGACGTTACCGAATGGAACGTATCCGACGGCGCCCAGCTGAACAAAGGCGATGTCATGTTCAAGCTGGACGATAAGGCGCTGCGCGACGAGATCGGGGTGCTGACCGCGAATATGCGTAAGCAGGAGCTGGAAGCGAAGCTGCGGTCCGCCGAGCAGGCGGCAGGCGCCAAGATCACGGAAACGATCGCCTCCAACGAAGCCGAAGCGCTGCAAAGAGTCGCCAAAAACGCCTCCAAGGACGTGCAGGAGGAGCTGGAGCGGATTAACCGTCAAATCGCCGGCGCCGATCTGGAGACGAAGCAGAGCAAGCTTACCCAAGCGGTCACTACCGCGCCGGAATCGGGCATCTTCCTCGCCGCAAGCGGCCAGAAGCCCCAGAAGCTCAGGGAAGGCGACGTGATCGGCAAGATCGTCGACGTGTCCAAGATTCAGATGACGACCTCCGTCGGCGAATACGACGTGTTCCGGATCAAGCCGGGGATGACGGTACAAGTGAGTATCGACGCCTTGAAGGAAGAGAAGCTGGCCGGCAAAGTCGAGAAAGTATCGAAATTTCCGAAGCCCGCCGCCAGCAACTCGAACGACACCGCGCCGGCCCAATTCGAAATCGTCATCTCGCTGGACGCGCATGCCAGTCTGATCGCAGGACTCGGGTTAACCGCCAAAATCGAGACGGACAACAAGTTGGGCGTCCTGACCGTACCGACGATTGCGGTGCAGCGGGACAAGGACGGCTCTTACGTGCTGCTCGAGACGGCGCAAGGAACGGAGAAACGTCCGATCAAGGTCGGATTGGAAACCGCCGACAAAACCGAAGTGATCGAGGGACTGCAGGAAGGCGACTCAGTCGTGCTGCAATAATTCATATCGATTATCCCTATAACCGCCGGACGGCTCATCCTCCTTCAACTGAAGAAGCGATGAGCCGTTATATTATTCGCCGGACGGCACAAGCCCCGCGGGAAGCCGATTCCGCTTATTTCATCGTACGATTATGCAAGTCGGCAACTTCCCCTGCGGACAAAGCCCGGTTATACACGGCCAGTCCGCCCAGCAGACCGGTATAGAAGTTGCCGATCTCGCCGGAACGGTCCACCGCGCCGACCGTAAAGTCCGCGCCGTCCGGCCCGCCGTCGTACAACCCTTCGGGGTAGTCGTACGGGTTGTACGTTTCTCTTTCGTCCAGCACGCCGTCCACATACACTTTGGCCTGCCGGCCGTCATACGTAAAGACGACGAAGTGCCACTCCGCCTTGGAGAGCGGCGTTTGTCCGATCGCGCTTGTCATGCAATACTTGTACCCGGGCGTCGGTCCGCCTACCGAGGAGACGTGACCGCACGCCTGACTGCGGCTGTCCCAGATCCGCAGATCGAGAAACAAGCAATACTGGCGCTTCCGCCTCGATTCGTCCCATATGCCGGCGACGGCTTGACAGCCCTTGCTCTCGATATCCGCCCAGTTGATCCAGGCCGCGACAGTCAGCTTCGCATCGGGGCCATGAATGTCGAGCGCGGGACAGTCCGCCCGCGGCAGACGGAACCAATCTCCGAACTTCAGATCGGCCGAGTACGGGCCGAATATGCCATCGTCCGTCCGTTCGACGGCTCCGCCGCCTTCGGTCAACTCATACGGATACGGCCCCTTGGCTTTGCGCCGCTCGCCCGCCTGCTCCTGAAAATCCCAAAACGAGATCAGCCCCCCGGCCGCGTTTACCGCCTCCGCCGCAGCGGCATAAGCGGCATAACGTGTTTCCTCTCTCATCCTCCAAGCCCTCCTTGTTCGATAACGGCCATTTCCGGCTTCTCCTCCATCGATTCAGACAAGCCGCCAGCCTATCAAACCCATTTGGATTCATTTTACTTCCCCGCCCGATCCCGCCTCCAGTAACAAATCTATTTTCTTCTGTACGATTCTACGGCGGAAACGCGATTTCACCAAAAAAAGACACCTCCGGGGTGTCTTTTTTAGTAATCGTGTATTGCAGGGTACGGCTTACACCGATTCGCCCTTAAGCCGGGCTTCCCCAACGTCATACGTTTTGCCCGGCCAGAAGGCGGCGCGTCCCAGTACGGTAGTAATCGCCGGCACGAGGAACGGGCGGACGATAAAGGTGTCCAGCAGGACTCCGATCGCCGTGATCAGCCCGAACTGAAGCAAGATCTGCATCGGCAGAGTAGCCAGCACGGCGAATGTGCCCGCCAGAATTAATCCCGCGGAAGTGATCACTCCTCCGGTTTCGGAGACTCCTTCCCGTATCGCATCCTTCAGCGGCATCTGCTTCCGTTTTTTCCAAATGCTCGATATCATAAAGATGTTGTAGTCTTCGCCCAGCGCTACAAGGAAAACGAAAGCATATAACGGGATAGCGCCGGCGATCGCATCGCCGCCCATTACGTAATGGATCACAAGCCAGCCTAATCCCAAAGCGGAGCCGAACGACAGAACCACTGTTGCGATCAGATAAAGCATCGCCACAAAGGAGCGCAAGTAAGCGAGCAGCAGCAGGGCGATCAGTACGATAACGACCGGAATAATGACCAGTTCGTCGCGGACGCCGGCTTGCTTCGTATCGTACTGCGTCGCCGTCTGGCCTGCGACCCAGACCCGCTCTGCGGGAGCGGCGACGCCGGCAGCTTGAAGCGCCGATTCGGCCGCTGTGCGCAGCTCGGGAATTAACTTCATAGCTTCATTATCATAAGGATTTGCGTGCAGCTCGACGTTCACGGAGACGATGTTCGGATTTATGGCACCCTTCTGCGGAGCCGAGACCGTATCTACATATTCGAGCTTTTGCATAACCGCCTGCAAATCGACCGCTTTGCCTTCCGTATCGGCCATCAGCTTCACAGGTGCCAGACTGCCCTCGGAGAAAGACTGTCCGATCAGTGTAAACCCTTCCCGGGACTGCATATCTTTAGGAAACGAAGACAGCAGGTCGTACGTATACGTGATACCCGGCACGAAAGAAGCCGATCCGGCTAGGAAAGCCACGGTGACGACAATGACCGTCCAAGGCTTGCGGACGACGAGCGAGGCGAACCGCGCTCCGATCGTCTTCCGGCTGCGGATCTGCGGTACGGGAGCTCCTTTCTTCTCCGCGCGCTCCCGGATCATGTCCGGCGTCCGGGGAACGAACGGGTAAAACGAAGCGCGACCGAGTACGGCTAACAGGGCCGGCACAAGCGTCAGGCTCGCGATCGCCATGATGAATATCGAGAGGCTGAACGGAACGGCAAACCGTTTGACCGCCCCGTAATCCGCCAGCAGCAGGGCGGCCAGCGCCAGAACGACGGTGAAGCCGCTCATCGCAATCGCGCCGGAGGAGCCGGATATCGCCTGCTTCAAGGCGGTCCACTTGTTCGGTTCGACCGTCAGCAGTTGGCGGAAACGCGCCACCAGGAACAAGCAATAGTCCGTACCGGCCCCGAACAGAAGAACGGTCATAATCGAGATCGCCTGACCGTCCACCTCGATCCAGCCCATCTTCGCCATATAGCCGAGTATCGGACTCGTCACTCCATAGGCGAAACCTACTCCGATCAGCGGGATAAAAGCGAGGATCGGGGACCGGTAAATGAGCAGCAGCAGAACAAGGACGAGCAGGACGGTGGCGATCAGAAGCGATACGTCGGCGCTTTTGAACAATCCGACAGCGTCGACCGATATGCCGGCCGGGCCGGACACTCTGACGATTAACCGGTCCGAAGCCAGCTTCTCGGCGAAAGGATCCGCTCCCGTCTGGCTTTTTACCTGTTCGCGAATGGCATCGAAGTTCTCGTTAAGCACATCGGTCTCGGCACCGTTTGCAAACACGATCGGCGTAACGAGCGTCTTCTTGTTCTCGGACAGCTGACTCTTCAGAGCGGGCAGCGGCATCTGATGATACGGCGGCAGCGCAGTCTGCTCAGGCAGCGGCTTGGCGGTAAACGTCTCGGCGAACTTCTGCACCGCCTTCAAGTCGTCGTCGGTCAGTCCCGTCTCCCGGTGCCAGACGATAAGCGCCGGTAGACCTTCCGCGTTCGGAAACTCCCGCTTGGCCACTTCGTCCGCCTGAACGGAAGGATACGATGCGGGCAGATTGGCCGCGCTGTTGTTCTCTTGAGAATTGACCGTCGGCCACAGTATGCTTAGCGACGCCGTCAAGACGATCCAGACGATTAAGGTGATCCATCTCCCCCTCGGTCCGGTTACGCCGTTTCCATACTTATTCGCAAAATTGTTCATCGTGCTCCTCCTTGGACTGCTTTATGATTCTCGACATCCCGGCCGTCTTCGGCTACAGTAATGTTGTATAAGTTAATTATATATACCAGACGGTCTATTTGACAATAGTTATACAAAAAAATTGGATATACTTATACAGGAGAGGAGATCCGCTGTGAAAACATCACGATCCGACAAACGCAAACCGGGGCGTCCCAAAACCGGCATCCCGTCTACCGTAAAACCTACCGTGCTGCGCACCGCGTCCGCTTTATTTATGGAATTCGGCTACGACAGCGTCTCTCTGGAGCAAATTGCCGCAGCCGCCGGGGTTACGAAAGCTTCCGTTTACTATTATTTCCATAATAAAGCGGAATTGTTCGCTGCTTCGGTTATTCATATGATGTCGTACATCTGCAGCCGGACAAGCGCGCTGCTGGACGCCCCCGGCACTTTCCGGGAGCGGCTCGCCTCGGTTGCCGAGGCTTATATGCAGCACGCGCATATCGATTTCGAAAGTCTGATGCGGGAAGCCGGTCCGGCCTTAACGCGCGATCAGACGGAAGGAATCCGGGAAGCCGAACGGTCGATTCACGAAGTGCTGGCCGCAGCGTTCCGCAAAGAGATGAAGCAAGGCGAAGTCCGTGAGGGCGATCCGCTTTTATACGCCTATGCCTTCTCGGCGCTTATGATGCTCGGCGCACGAGGAGACGCTTCCGGAGGCGAGCGATCCGGCGCCAGGCAGGCCGCGTTCCCGGACCTTACTGCGGAGGGGATCGTCGACTTGTTTTGGACAGGGGCGGGGCGTATGGTATGATTTGGACAAGCTTTTGTTTAGGAGGATAACTTATGTCGCAACAACCGGTTGTGCAACTGCGCAACGTTACGAAAAAAATCGGCGGCAAAACGATCGTCGACCGGCTTTCGTTCGAAGTGCCCAGGGGAGAGGTATTCGGCTTTCTCGGCCCGAACGGAGCGGGCAAGACGACGACGATCCGCATGATGGTCGGGCTGATCTCGATGACGGAAGGCGAAGTGCTCGTCAACGGCATTAGCGTCAACAAGCAGTTCGAGCGCGCGATGCGTCACGTCGGGGCGATCGTGGAAAATCCGGAGCTGTACAAGTTTTTGAGCGGCTATCAAAATCTTGTTCATTTCGCCCGCATGATCCCGGGCATTACCCGTGAACGGATCGATGAAGTCGTCGCGCTCGTCAAGCTCGAGAACCGGATCGACGACAAGGTGAAAACGTATTCGCTCGGCATGCGGCAGCGGCTCGGAGTTGCCCAGGCGATTCTGCACAAGCCGGACGTTCTCATTCTGGACGAGCCGACGAACGGCCTCGATCCCGAAGGCATCCGCGAGCTTCGCGACTATTTGCGGCAGCTTGCCAAGGCCGAAGGCACCTCGGTCATCGTCTCCAGCCATCTGCTCTCCGAGATGGAGCTGATGTGCGACCGCGTCGCGGTGATCCAAAACGGCAAGCTCGTAGACGTCAGACCGATCCGCGACATGGTGGCCGCGTCCGAAGGCCCAGTGCAAGTGACATTCACGGCCGAGCCGGCCGAGCTCGCGGCCAAGGTGGCGTCCGGGATGCTCCAGGACGGACCCGCGATCGCCACCCGGGACGGGTTTACCGCCGCGCTTCCTTACGACGACATCCCCGGACTGGTCCGCAAGCTGGTCGAGGCGGACGTCCGCGTATTCGGCGTCAAAGCGGCTTCCAAAACTCTCGAGGATCAATTCCTCGAAATGACGCGAGGTGGCCAAATTGTCTAACCTGCTGAACCTCATTCAAAATGAGAATATGAAAATATACCGCCGTCCCCGGACCTGGATTATGGCCGCTCTGCTGCTGGCGGCTGTGCTCACGTTCGGCATTATGATGCGGAACTACGGGGGGAGCGGCGTCGATGCGGTTCTCTTTATGAGCAACGCCAGTTCGATGATGTTCCTCGTGTTCATCTTTTCAGTCGTGATCGCGTCGGATATCGTAGCCGGGGAATTCACCTGGGGGACGATCAAGCTGCTGCTGATCCGCCCGGTCAGCCGGTCCAAGGTGCTGCTGTCCAAGTACATCGCGGTGCTGCTTTTCATGCTGGCGCTTGTCGCGCTGCTGTTCGTTTGCTCGTGTCTCATTGGCGTTCTGCTGTTCGGCACGGCTTCCTCCGAGAACCCGATTGTGTTCGGCGATATTTTGCGCGACTACGGGTTCCAGCTCATCGAGCTGACGGTGAACGTCACGTTCGCCTTTATGATCTCGACGGTGTTCCGCTCCAGCGCGCTGGCGATTTCGCTCGCCTTCGTAATCATGTTCGCCTCGAGCTCCGTCATGGCGATCCTGATCGGCCTGAAGTACGGGTGGGCGAAATACATTTTGTTCGCCAATACCAATCTGGGGCTGTACTTCGGGGGTCGGGAGCCTCCGATTGAAGGGATGACGCTCGGCTTTTCCGTCACGATGCTGCTCATCTATTACATCGTGTTTCTCGCGCTGTCCTGGTACATCTTCAGCAAACGGGACGTAGCGGGGTGACACGGTCGGGTTGATCCGCTATAATGGGAGAAGAATTAGCACCTGGTCTTAACGCTATGACCTTGCCGTGCTTCTCCATTCGAACTTAGGCAAAGGCGGATCGAACCTATGAATTATGAGGCTTTCAAACAAATCGTACTCGACCGGCGCAGCGTCCGGAAGTTTACCGACCACGACGTCAGCGTCGAGGATATCAAAGAATTGATCGACTGCGCCCGTTACGCGCCAAGCGATACCAACTCGCAAACGTGGGAATTTGTGGCGATTATGAACCGGGACAAAATTAAAGAAATCGAGCAGATGACCTGGGACGAGCTGAACAACCGAGCTGCGGAGGCGGAACAAAGAGGGCTTGGCCGGGAAGCGAGACTGCTGACCCGCTCGTTCGGTCCGTATGCGACGGCCTTCTCTGACGCTCCGGTGCTGCTCGTGCTGCTGGCTACGCCATACAACTCGAAATTCCGCGAGAAAATCTTCGATCCGATCGCACTCGTCGAGGACGCCGTGTGGGCCGAGGAAGGCATCAAGAGCAGCTGTCTGGCTGCGCAAAATCTGATGCTCGCCGCGCATGCCAAAGGGCTCGCGACTTGCCCGATGACCGGTCCCGTGCTGCTCGCCCAGCACCGCCTCCGCGACTATCTTGACATCGACGAGTCGAAGCAGATCAACATGGTTATCGCGCTCGGCCACCCGTCCGATCATCCGGGACGGCTCCCCCGCAAAGAAGTCGATGAAATTTTGACTATCGTTCAGTAAAACCGAATCATGACCAACATCCCGACTTTCCGGCCAGCCGTTCAGCCGGGATGTTTTTTTGTTTTTCAATCGCAGGCGGCGGCAAGCAGGAATATTTCACCGTCTCCCGAAACTATACTTGTACAAACGGCCGAAAGGAGCCATTCGAACGATGGAATTATCGCTGTGGGTCGTCTCGGCCCTGTCCTTCGCCTCTGTCGCCCTGCTGACCCCCGTCCTGATCTGGGGCTTGCGGACGCTTCGCCTCACCCAGCCGATCCGCGCCGAGCTGCCGGCCGATCATCAGGCCAAAAAAGGAACGCCGCTGATGGCGGGCCTCATCTTTTTAGTCGGGGTGCTGCTTGTCGCTTTGTTAGCCCCGAGTCCGATCAGCTTGTATCTGTGCGCTGTGTTTCTGCTGTTCGGCTTTATCGGATTTCTCGACGATTTCAAAAAAGCGGCTTATCAGGACCCGCGCGGAGCGTCCGGGAAAATGAAGCTTATTCTGCAATTTCTGTTTACGTTTGTGCTTTTTGCGGCGCTGCCCCAGCTGGACCTGTTTAACAGCGACGTAACGTTGTTCCGCGATCTGAAGCTGGAGCTTGCGCCGATCGTATACCTCGCGGTCATCTCGCTGTTCGTCGTCGGTTCGGCCAATGCGATCAACTTTACGGACGGCTTGGACGGTCTGCTTATTATTGTGGCGATCCCGACTTACTTTTTCTTCTTCGTTATCTCCGAACACCCGGAAGTGAAACTGTTCGCTCTGACGATGATCGCCTGTCTGCTCGGGCTGCTTCTGTACAACCTGTATCCGGCCAAGGCGTTCATGGGCGATACCGGCTCGCTGGCCATCGGCGGGTCGCTGGCCTTTCTGGCGGTGATCGAGAAGGTCGAGCTGCTGATCCCGCTGCTGTTTCTGATCTACTTCGCCGAACAGTTGTCGGTCATCCTGCAGGTGTGGTACTACAAGCGGACGAAATTGCGCATGTTCCGAATGGCGCCGATTCATTATCATTACAGTCTGAAATACGGCTGGTCGGAAAACAAGATCGTCATCGTGTTCGGCCTTGTGTCGTGGGGATGCTGCCTCGTCAGTCTGGCGTTATGGAAGTGGATGTACTGACCGACCGCATTACCCGGGAAATTCTGCGATTAATTACATAGGACCGCGCCTGTGCCGTTTGCAACATCTGGTAGTTGCGTCTGGACGGTCCTTTGGCGTGTAATCCCATAGGTTTGGGCGCGGGAGGGACGGAGTCCGTGCGTTCCTGCGTTGCTGCGTTCTAGCCGCTCAACCAAAATGATAAGAGTCTTTGGCACCCTTTATTTTCGACATTTTCGAAAATACGAAACAAATAAAGGCGGTTTGTACCCCTTCTATCCACCATCTGATCGGATCTGCACCCTTTTTGCCGATTTTAGCGGCTCCAAACCGCTCTTATTTCCCCATTCAACCGGGTTTCGGAAAAAATTAGGGGTACAAACCACTCTTATTCGGTTACCTTGGGGTGCAGAGGTGCTCGGTTGTTGGGGGGCTGGGCTGGTTGGTTGTTGGGGGGCTGGGCTTCTTGGTTGCTGGGCTGCTCGTGCTCGGTGTTGGGGAGTTGTGTAAGAAAAAACTATACATGTCAATGCACAAAGAAAAAAAAGCCCGGAGCTCGCCTTCGCAAGGACGGTGGAGCTCCGGGCCTTTCTGTATCCGGCCCCCTGCCGGCGTAACGCCGCCGGGAGCTTGCTGCATCGCGCGCCGGGCGCTTTGCCGGAAGCGGCATGCTTGAAACAGCCGCTTGTCGCCGGTCCCGGCTCCCGCTTGCGCTTTCTTTACTCTTTGCCGTCCCGCTCGAGCGCCGCTTTCAAGGCGTCGCCGAGACTCGAGCCGAGCGTCACGTTGTCGCTGAACTGCTTGGCGAGCTGTGCCTGCTGCTTCCGCCCCGCCTTCCCGCCGGCGCCCGGGCCTGCGTCCAGCTTCTCGACCACGTTGCACGGCCGGCATTGAAAATATTTCCCGGCTTTGCCGTCGTGGAGCTCCATCCGCTTATGGCATTGCGGACAGCGTCTGCCGGACAAAGCCGGTTCCGCCGGTCGGCGGAAACCGCATTCCCGGCTCGGACAGACGAGCATTTTGCCGCGTTTGCCCTTCGTCTCCATCATTTTCTGCCCGCACTCCGGACACTTCGTATGCGTTAGATTGTGAGGCTTGTATTCCTTCTGGCTGGCCTTCACCTCGGCGACGAGCCGTACCGTCTTGCTGCGGATATCGGCGATAAACGCCTTCGGATCGCCCTTGCCTTGCGCAATCCGCTCCAGCTCCTGCTCCCATCTCGCCGTCAGCTCCGGAGTCCGCAGGTCGTCCGCGACCAGCTCGATCAGCTGCTTGCCTTTGCCGGTCGGAACGAGCCGGCTCTGCTGGCGCTCGATCGTATCCGTTCCGAGCAGCTTCTCGATAATATCGGCGCGCGTCGCCGGCGTACCGAGATTATGCTTCGCCATCCTCGCCAGCAGCGACGCTTCCGTATGTCTCGCCGGAGGCTTCGTCTCGAAGCTGCCGATGCGGCTGCCGCGCACGCTGAGCTTCTGGCCGTTCTGGAGCTCCGGAAGCGACTGGGAAGGCATATGCGCCGCTGCGGCGCGTCCAGCCCCAGCCCCCCGGCCGCCGTCGTCCGCCGGCTCCTCCTCGTCCTCGTCGTCGGCTTCCGCGGTGCTCCCGGCGGCAGCGCCGCCATATACTTCTTTCCAGCCCGCATCTTTTTGAACGTAACCTTTCGCATAGAAACGTTCCTCGCCTGCCCGAATAACGACACTCGTCTCGTCATAACGATTCGGAGCATAAAAGAGCGCAATAAACCGGCGTACGATCAGATCGTACAGCTTGCGCTCCTCCGGACTAAGCGCCCCTAGCTGCACGAACTGCTCCGTCGGGATGATCGCGTGGTGGTCGGTCACCTTGGAATCGTCGACGATCCGTTTCGTGATGGCGAGCGGCTTGCGCAGCAGCGGTCTGGCCAGCGCAGCGTAAGGGCCGGTGGCGACGCTTTCCAGACGGCTCTTGAACGTCGGCGCCATATCGGAGGTGAGGTAACGCGAATCCGTTCTCGGATACGTTACGAGCTTGTGCTGCTCGTACAGCCTCTGAAGCACGTTGGACGTCTGTTTCGCCGAAAAGCCGAGACGTTTGTTCGCGTCCCGCTGCAGCTCGGTCAAGTCGTAAGCGAGCGGCGGCAGCTCGGTGCGCTCCGTCTTGCGCAGCGTGTCCACGACCGCAGCCTTATCTTTCACGCGGCCGGCCAGCGCCTCCGCTTCCGCCTTCTCGTACAGGCGGCCGTCGTGCTTCTCGTCCTTGCGCCACAACGCGGTAAATCCGCCGCAATCCGCTGTGACCGTCCAGTAGGGAACGGGATGGAAGCCGTTAATCTCCCGCTCGCGGTCCATCAGCATCGCAAGCGTCGGCGTCTGCACCCGGCCGGCGGCGAGCTGGGCGTTATATTTGCTCGTCAGCGCCCGTGTCACGTTAAGGCCGATCAGCCAGTCCGCCTCCGCCCGGCAGACCGCCGATGCATAGAGCCGGTCGTAGTCGCGCCCCGCCTTCAGCTTGGCGAATCCTTCCCGGATCGCCATATCCGTCTGCGACGAGATCCACAGCCGTTTGAACGGCTTGCGCCAGTGAGCCAGCTCCATAATCCAGCGGGCGACCAGCTCGCCTTCCCGTCCGGCGTCGGTCGCGATGATCAGCTCCCCGATATCGGAACGCTTGCACAGCTGGGCAACCGCTTTGTATTGGTGCGACGTCTCGCGAATCACTTTCAAGTTCATCTTGTCCGGCAATATCGGCAAATCTTCCAAATTCCACGTCTTGTACGCCGGATTGTAGTCTTCCGGCTCCGCCAGCTCGACCAGATGGCCGAGCGCCCAAGTCACGACATACTTCGGACCCTCGTACCAGCTTTTCTGCTTGGCCCCGCAGCCCAGCACCCGGGCCAGCTCCTTCGCTACGCTCGGTTTCTCGGCAAGCACTAAAGATTTCATCATTCCGCAGCCCCTTTCAAAATAATCCCGCTTTGCGAACTTCCGCTCCACCCGGTTTCCCGCTCGGCTTTCCTGTACAAAAACAAAGGTCCCGGCTAGCGGGACCTTCAGCCATGTATTCAATCTGCGTTTGCCGGGGCAACTGTCTCCCCTTTAGAGGTTGTTCAGAAAGTCCGCTTTTGATCACGAAGCAGATCCGAAAGCCTACTCGACATCGAATATGGAATTCAGCCGGAACTTCCGGTGCTCACAAAAGCTGCCACTACGCTCCGCTCCTCATTTCCTAGCTTCATCCCATCTTCTCGGTGCTGAAAACCAGACTTTTTGAACACGCACCTATAGGAAAACCTTAGGCATCATCCGTTTCGAAGTTGGCGTACACGTCCTGCACGTCGTCGTTATCGTCGAAGCCTTCCATCATCTTCATCAGCTTGTCGGCATTGTCGCCTTCTACCTTGACGTAGTTTTGCGGCACCCAGCGCAAGGACGAGCTCTCAAAAGTATAACCCTGGCCCTCGAGAGCCGTCTTCACCGCCTCGAATTCGTGCGGGTGGGTCAAAATCTCGAAGCTGTCCTCGCTTGCGATCACGTCTTCGGCTCCGCATTCCAGCGCCTGCATCATCACTTCGTCCTCTTCAAGCTCCACATCTTCCCGGTCGATCATGAGGACGCCCTTCTCGTCGAACATATAAGAGACGCAGCCGGATTCGCCCATGTTGCCGCCCCGTTTGTTGAAGATGGAGCGAACGTCGGCAGCCGTGCGATTGCGGTTATCGGTCAAACATTTTACCATGATGGCGACTCCGCCCGGTCCGTAGCCTTCGTAGATTATCTCCTCGTACTCTACGCCGTCTCCGCCGCCGGTCGCTTTTTTGATCGCACGCTCGATATTGTCGTTGGGCATATTGATCTGGCGGGCGTTGGCGATCGCCGTCTTCAGCTTGAAGTTGCCGTCCGGGTTCGGTCCGCCCTTGCGGGCTTCCATATAGATTTCCCGGGCCAGCTTGACGAACATATTGTTTTTGGCCTGGTCCAGCTTCCCTTTTTTTGCTGCGAAATTTTTAAACTTTGGCATAGCTTGTACCGCTCCTCGTTCGTAGTATGGCCCTAATAGTTTACCATTTTCCCCTAAGGGCGGTCAAAGCGATTGTTCCGCACATTTACGCAGACAAGCGACAGCCGCCTGTACAGCAGCCGCAGCGCGCTCATACACTAAAACGAGCATTTCCGTCAAGCTGGGCAAGAGGAGGTTGCAGCATGCAAGTCAACGTTATCGGATTGGGATATATTGGCCTGCCTACCGCCGCCGTCCTTGCGGAGCACGGGATCGACGTACGCGGAGTGGACATCAATGCCGCCGTGATCGCCACCTTGAACCGCAGCGGCATTCCAATTAACGAGCCCGGCCTCCGGGACTCGGTCAGAACGCAAATGACGGAAGGCCGGCTTCGCTTCTCTGCCGTTCCGGATTACGCAGACGCCTATATCATTGCAGTTCAAACTCCGGTAGGGCCCGACCGCTCTCCGGATTTGAGCTATGTGCATGCTGCGGTCGATTCTATTATTCCTTATTTAAGAGAAGGCAATCTGGTTGTCGTCGAATCTACGATCCCTCCCGGTACGGTGAATCGTCATATCGTGCCGCAGTTGAAACAAACCGGACTGGATATCGGCCGGCAGCTCTTCGTCGCGTATTCGCCCGAACGCGTCTATCCGGGCAATGTGTGGAGCGAACTCGTAGGCAATGACCGCATTATCGGCGGCGTGAACGAAGAGTCGGCCCGCGAAGCGGCGAAGCTGTACGGCCGTTTTGTCAAAGGAAGCATTCATCTTACGGACAGTGCGACGGCAGAGATGGTTAAGCTGATGGAGAATACGTCCCGGGACGTCAATATCGCCTTCGCCAACGAAATGGCCCGCATCTCCGAGTCGGCCGGGATCAACGTATGGGAAGCGATCCGGCTGGCCAATACGCATCCCCGGGTGCGCATCCTCCAGCCGGGACCCGGCGTAGGCGGGCACTGTATTGCCGTCGACCCGTGGTTTATCGTGGATAGCGCTCACGGTGACGCCCCTCTGACGCTGCTTGCCAGAACGATCAACGATCACACGCCAGCCCGGATCGTCCGGATGATCGAATCGCTCGTCGCCGGAATCGATACCCCGGTGCTGACGCTTCTCGGCCTCGCCTACAAAGGAAACAGCGATGATACGCGCGGCAGCCCGTCCGTCGCTATCCTTCAAGCCCTTTTATCCAAAGGTTATGCCGTCAACGTGTTTGATCCTTACACGGGAAACGCTTATGGCAATAAAAGCAGCGTCTACGAAGCGGCGGAGCGCTCGGACTGCCTGATCCTCCTGACGGATCATGCCGTGTTCCGGGAACTGGATTACACCCGGATCGCCGCCGGCATGAACACCCGCCAGTTTCTCGATACGAGGAATGCGCTCGACCCGGCCGATCTGGAGATTCACGGATTTGCTTGTTACCGGATCGGTACACCCGGGATCAACCGTACAAGGAGCCGTGAAGCCGATGACCATTAACGGCCTTGCACCCGCCGTTCTCAACAGCGTCAAAGCGCAAATCCAGACGTTTCCTCCGGCTCCGCCGCTGCACAATGGCAGGCCGGATCTGGTGGTCGCCTCCATTCTCGATACGTTCAGCTTTGAATGCTTCAAGTATGAATGCACGTTAATCCCGCTGCATGTGTCCAAATGGCGCAGGCAGCTGCATAAGGTGCGGCCGCATTTTCTGCTTGTCGAATCGGCATGGAAGGACAGGCGCTGGGGACTCTACGGCTTGAACCCGTCGAGAGCCGGCTGCGAGATTGCCAAGCTTGTCGCCTATTGCCGGCAGGCTGGCATCCCGACCGTGTTTTGGAACAAGGAAGACCCTCCCAACTATGATCATTTTCTAGGTACGGCCAAGTTGTTCGATCATATCTTTACGACGGATGCAAGCTGTATTCCCTTGTATCAGAGAGATGCCGGTCATTCTCGCGTATACAGTCTGCCCTTCGCCGCCCAGCCCGCCCTGCACAATCCGGTCGGATCGAACTACACGAGGAAGCGGAACGTTGCGTTCGCAGGCACCTATTACCACAATCCGCTTTATCCCGACCGCATTCCGGATACGCAGCTGCTGCTGCTTCCGGCGATCCCGTACGGCCTTCATATCTATGACAGACCGGACCGGGCGGCGCGGGACCGTTTCCCGGATGTGTACCGTCCCCACATCGTCGGCCAGCTCAGTTACGCGGAGATGGTAAAAGCTTACCGGCTGTACAAGGTATTCCTGAACGTAAATTCCGTTAAACACAGCCCCACGATGTTCTCCCGAAGAGTGTACGAGCTCCTGGCTTCCGGCGCGAATGTCATCACCAGCTACTCCCGGGGAATCGCCGGCATGTTTCCCGATCTCGTCCCGATCGCGTATACGAAGGAGCAAACGTCGCGGATTTTGCACCAGTTGCTGACCAACAAGCTTTGCTCGGAGAAGCTGAGCGTCCTCGGTGTGAGGGAAGTGTATTCCCGGCATCTATACAAACACCGGTTTCATGACATTTTATCCAGGATTGGCATTCGGGGGGCTGTGGAGGAGCCCGGCGTGGCGGTGGTCGCCTTCGTTTCCTCGCCGGAATCGCTGGAGCGGGTGCTCGACCAGTTCCAGAAGCAGCGCTGGGGCAGGAAGGAGCTGATGCTGCTGACGCATCGCCCGAATATGGTCATGGCGCCTGCGTTCGCGAAGGCCGGGACGAACGTAAGGATGTTCATCCGCCCCGAGGGGGAGTCGCCTGTCCAGATGCTGCAAGCCATCTCCGCCTACAGCCCGATGCCATATGTATCCTATTTTCACGAAGACCACTACTACGCTCCTTATTATTTGACGGATCTGATGCACGCTTTTCAATACACGGGAGCCGATTTGGCTGGCAAAAGCGCCTACTATGCCTATTCTCCGCGACAGGCGGCGCTTTATTTGTGCAACGAGCATAACCAGAACCGTTACGTTCCCACCCTGAACGAATCGGCATGGGTAATGAAGAAGGAAGCGCTGACCCGGATTGCGTTCGCGTCGCCGCTGGCGGGACTTACGTTTGCCGGCCTGCTGGAGCGCTGCATCCGAAGCGGAATGAAGCTGTACTCCGCCGATAAATTCAATTTCGTGATGCACACCGATACACCCCAGCCCGTCTACTCGCTGGAAACCGCCGCAGCCGCACTCGATTATAAAGGCACGGCGACCGTATGACGCCGGGCTAACACGATGGGAAAGAAGGGACTCGACTATGGGACACCCCCTGATCGGCATCTGCGTATCCAAGCACAGGAGATTCGTCCATCCGTTCGTGAAAAAGCGGCTTCAGTCGTACACGGGTCCATCCGACGTCACCTGGATCATGTTCGATCACGATTCGGTCCGTCTCGCGGAACGTACCGTAACCGGCCACCGCTGGCTGCCTCAGCGCCGTTCCTTCCATCCCCGGAAGGAAACGTTCCGGATTCCGGACGCGGTCTATATGCAGTGTATGGCGGGTCCGAAACGGATGAACGAGCTCGTACAAGCGACCGGCAATAAAGTGTTCAACTCTCATATGTTCGACAAGTGGGAAGGCTGGCAACTGCTGGCCGCAGACAGCGCGATCCGCCCTTATTTGCCGGATACCCAGCGGCTTGCCGGCGAAGCGGATTTCGAATCGTTTCTGCTCCGGCACCGCGATCTGTTCCTCAAACCGATCGACGCCGCGAACGGCCACAGCAGTCTCGGGATCGTAAGAGCCGCGCATCAGGAGGACGGGAGCATTCAGGCTTCCTATGTAAGGGGTCTGGATATGGTGTTTGAGACGTACAGGAGCAGCGGCGATTTTTACAGCCGGTATCGGGCGATTTTGAACAAGCGGCCTTACTTGCTGCAACAGTCGATTCAGACCGAGCAATGGATGGGCGGAGCGACGGACTTTCGGCTTCATCTGATCAAGAACGGATCAGGCCGCTGGGAAGTCTCTTATTTCGTGTTTCGGATCGCCCCCAATCCAAGCCATGTCATTCCTTTGAAAACGAGAATCTTAACGATGAGCCAGTGGAAGAGTATGTACCCTCAAGGAGCCGAACGGATCGACCGGCTGGATAAGGAAGCTGCCGAGATCGGATTCGGCATAGGCCGGACTTTGGACCTGACGGCCCATCATTTCGCGGATATCAGTGTGGATCTGGGGATGGAGAGCAGCGGCCGTTTGTTTGTCTTCGAAGTAAACCCTCTGCCTACACCGCTGATGAACAGGCTGGAGCCGGACCGGGGCGATTCGCTGACCATGCCGCTCGATTACGCGCGTTATCTGGTCTTTCATCGGGGAGGTCAAAACAACTAGTAACAATCATACAATTCAGTAAATAAAAGGAACGTTCTGCTGCTAGATTCATATACTAAGATCAGAAAGGAGGAGATAACATGGGAGCATCCGATTTTGGTCTTGTTACGATTACTCTGGCATCTATCGTTCAAACGATCCCGCCCCTTCCGCCGGTTTTGATCCCAGTAGGAGTTAACCTGCAAACGAATGTACCTTATCCGTATGTAGGAGGCAACATGACAATCGATCTCTTGCCTATCCTCGGAGTCGATCAGGATATTGTCGTTCCTGTTCCAGGGGTCACCGCAGAAACCGTAGTAATTACACCGGTTTTATCTGTGAACCTCGTAATTACTGTTACTGAAGCTTAAGAAATAGTTTTACGAACAAGGCCGCCCCGATGCGTTCGAGGCGGCCTTTTCTTGGACTTGCCTGTAGGCAGAGGACTACAGCTTGTTAACGTTGGACGCCTGCGGGCCGCGTTCGCCGGTTACTTTATCGAACTCAACCTCCTGGCCTTCGTCCAACGATTTGAATCCGTCCCCCTGAATCGCCGAGTAGTGTACGAATACGTCCTCCCCGTCGTCAGAACGGATGAATCCGTACCCTTTCTCCGCGTTAAACCATTTTACAGTACCTTTCAATGCCATTACCTCCAGTTTGCTTTTGAGACGTCCGTTTGATGCGGCGCAACGCCTATTATATGCAGAGGAGGGAACTTTTATGCAGGCTTGCCGTCACGTTTTGGTTATACATAACATTTCCGACGAACCGGGGATAAAAGGAAGTCCGGAAGTCCGCAGCTCACAGGATGCGCCCCGCGATTCCAGAAACGCGATCAGAGCAGGCAGCCCCGGATACCGCTCCCAGCGAAGCGACAGCAGCGGATAGACGCGCACCTCGCCGCCACGCCTGCATACCCGCAGCAGCTCTTCCAGCGCCGCCCGGTGAAACGTATCGTCGAACTGATCTCCATATAGAAATAAAAAGTGGCTGCACAATACAAGGGCAAAACGGTCATCGGCAAACGACAGCGACGGCAGCTTGTCGGGCACATACCGCTCGCGGGCGCCCACTAATGAATAATCGCTCAGAAACCTGTCCAGCGACTCCAGCCGTCCGGCCTTGTGGGATTGCGGATTGCCGTAATAGCTCCAGTCGAACTTGCCCGCCAATCCGGCCAGCTTCAGCGTAGACGATTCGATCTCGGCCGCCCCTTCTTCGCCGATCTGCTCCGGTGACATCGCATAACGCGGGTCCGCGCATACGACATCTACCCCCATGGAACGCACTTCCGCTGCAAACGACGACGCTCCGGCCGCCACGTCCAGTACCGGTCCGCTCTTCAGCAGCTCCACATTCAGCCCGAACATGCGCTCATATTCTGCGTAGCCCCTGCATGTCATAGCTACCCCAACTTGCTCGTAATGCTGCTCTTGCTTCATCTTCTCCACTCTCCTCGGCTATTCTCGGCTATTGATTCCATACTCCGCTCGGCTCGTGCTTCTGCCCGGCCTCGCCGGGTATTGGTATCGATTATAAAGAAGGCAAATGTAAAAAACAAGAAATTTTTTTGGATAATTGTCTCTTCTCGCCTCTATCTATTATTTTCCAAAGAGACTATTGAATTTTACGAGAATATATATAATAATTTGTAATATAATGACCCAATACATAGGAGTGATGTCGTGACGAAATACTTGGATTCCCTTACCGGACTGCTGAATCACAAAGCGATGGAGAAACACGTTCAGGAGAAAATCGGGCAGGATGAGCAGGTCGCCCTCGCGATGATCGACGTCGATCACTTTCTGGAAGTCAACCAGACTCTGGGGAGCGAGGCGGGCGATCAAGTGTTAAGGCACCTGGCCGCCGTCCTTAAGGAAGAGCCGGGTGCGGAAGCTTACCGCGTGTCCGGCGACGAGTTCGCTCTCGTCCTCGAAGGGGCGACGTTGGAGCAGGCTTTCCTGCAGATGGAACGGTTTCGCGCCAAGATCGAAGCATCTGCAGACGTCTTTCAACTGCCGCAGGAACACCGGATTACGGTCACGGTCGGCGTAGCCCAATACCCGCGGGACGGCAAAACCGAATCCGCCCTGCGCCGGGCGGCAAACGCCGCACTCGTGTCCGCCAAAGAAATCGGGCGCAATCAGGTCGCGCTTCCGCCGAATGAAGAGATG
Source organism: Paenibacillus sp. MAH-35 (assembly GCF_058135425.1). NCBI lineage: Bacteria > Bacillati > Bacillota > Bacilli > Caryophanales > Paenibacillaceae > Paenibacillus > Paenibacillus sp. MAH-35. Next base: position 48,145 of record NZ_JBYUPU010000016.1, on the reverse strand, counting down.
GTGATGAAATCGTGTTATTACCCTTCCACAAACGTCAGACGGTTGAAGTCGCTGGCCGAGCAGTTGAATAAAAAAGAATCCGCCCTGCTGCGCGAAGCGCTCGACGATCTGCTGCGCAAATACGACCGGAGCGAAGTCGCCCGCAAATCGAAACATCCCGGCCATTCATAATTAATAATCAGCAACCCGGCGAGGGGGCCGAGATTCGATGATCAAGAAGCGGTATCGGGACGGGTCTTCTAGGGATTTTGGGTCTTAGCTCTTTCCCCGGACCGGTTTCCGCCGGATTAATTTCCAACGGTGCCAGCGTATGATACAATCTTATGAAGGGCGGACTGCAAGCCGGGGCGAATCCGGACGCCGGCGGATTCGGCGCATTCTGCCAGGGCGGCTGCCATCCACCCGGCATGTGATACGAATAAAGGAGAATGCTGGATGTCTAAAGGAATTAAGAAAGTAACGATTTATAAACAAGATAAATGGAACATGCTGAACGTCGAAGTACACGGCACGCGTATCGTGGTCCGGGTCATCTCCGATCAGTGGGGCGAAGACAATTTTGAGTTTTTAAGCCGTCCGGCGCTGATGCATTGGGCGGAGGAACGTTTTTCCGCTGAACGGTTCCAAGGTACGGAGGAAGAACGGCTGCAAATTCTCGAGGCGTTCAAAGACGTGTAAGCGTCCCCGCTTGGTGGAGGCGTACATTACATTAACAAGCTTCTAAACAAAACCTTTGCCGCGGTGCACACCTCCGCAAGAGGCGGCTATTGTTGGTGCAGAAGCTCGCAGTTCGCGTTTTCGAAGCATCGCTTTGAAGCTTTATGACTTTAGCAACTTTATACTCTCTGTACCTGCCTAAAGAGAGAACCGTCCGGTATAAGTGAAGAGTCCGGACGGTTCTTTGACGTGCAAACTCCTATACCACCCCTATCGCCCCTACCCTAAACCGCAGTCCCCGCTTTAAGAAACCTCCTGCCGCAGCGGCATCTTGTAATGCTCGGGTACGCGGACGGTCAGCCGTGAGATTCGCATATGGTCGACCTCCTCGACGATGAACTCGAGGCCGTCCCGGTCCACCCGCTGGCTTTTGCAGGGAGGAATCTCCACTTGGGAGTAGATCCAGCCGCCGATCGTATCGTAATTGTCCGTTTCGATGCCGGTGCCGAAGTACTGATTGACATCGTCGATCAGCAGCAGACCGTCGATCGAATACGTCAAAGCGGCCTTTTCCTCGATACGCGGCCGCTCCTCGTCGAATTCGTTCCGGATCTCGCCTACGATTTCCTCCATGATGTCCTCGACGGTGACCAGACCCGAAGTGCCTCCGTATTCGTCGATCAGCAGCGCCATCTCGGTCCGGTTTTTCTGCAGCAGCCGCAGCAGCGTGCTGATCGGCATCGACTCCGGCACATTCATCAGCGGACGGATAATGGTCATGATATTGTCCAGCGAATCGTTATGCTTCAACAGCTCTTTAATGTGCACGAACCCGATAATGTTGTCTTTGTCGATCTCCGCCACAGGGTAACGGGTATGCATCTCGTTTATCGCGATTTTTTTGTTCTCCTCGTAGGACAGATTGGTGTACAAACAGACCATCTCGGTTCGCGGAATCATAATTTCCCGCGCATTTGTATCGGAAAACTCAAAAATATGTTCAACAAGCGTCAGCTCGGTATTGTCGATCAGCCCGTTTTTATGACTTTCCTTGACCAGAATGCGAATTTCTTCTTCCGAATGGACCGAATCGTTCCCCCGCTCCGGCTGAATGCCGGATATTTGCAGCAGCCGGTCGGACAGACCGTTCAGCAGCCCCATAATCGGGAGCATCAGCTTGTAGAACGCCAGCATCGGATACGCGGACCACAGCGTCGTCCGTTCCGGCTTATGGATCGCAACCGTCTTCGGCACCTGCACCCCGATCGTTATATGCAGGGCGGCAATCAGCATGAAAGCGGTTAAAAAACCGATTACTTGAACGGCCGCTCCGGACAAAGGGAGAGTGGACAGAGGACGTTCCAGCAGCTTTGCGAGTGCCGGCCCTCCGATCCAGCCCAGTCCGAGCGAGGTTAATGTAATCCCAAACTGACAGACGGATAAATACAAGTTCAGATCGCCCAAAATTGCTTGAGCGAATTTGGCTCGCCGCCTTCCTTCCTGCACCAGGCTTTCAATCCGGGTGCCGCGTATTTTGACCATCGCAAATTGTGCCGCGACAAAAAAACCGTTCAGCATCACCAAAGCCACAATTAGCGCCATACTCCAGCCTATCGGTAACGGGCCGCTTTCCAATCGGTTTCCCATCCTCTCCGCCGGGAAGGTGTTCAGACTTCCCCGCGTTTATTCGAGTCCATTGCTCATCTTTATTCGCGGCTGCTTGGAACATATGCCGGATTTATGAAGCGAATGACCGGCTGCGTTGTGTCCGGCGCTAAAAAACGTCGCAAACCGGTTGTTTGCTAACCGTTCCGGACGGGACATGCATTCGTCAAATCGCCGTTAATCCGGAAAGGAATTCGGCTCCCTGGTATAGAATAAGTAACAGGAAGCGGCTTCCAAACCGCACCATCTTGACGAGTAAACGAGGTGACCTCATGAATGACACCGGATCGGTCGTATTGTTTACGATTCTCGCTTTTTCATTGGCGCTTATTCTGATTATGAAAAAAGAATCGATCCCGCCCCAAATGCGGCGTTTGCTTGCGCTGGTCGCCGTCGTGCTCGTAAGCTGCTCGTTTTTTATCATCGTGTTTAGTCTTCTTGGCGCGGGATGACCGGCTTGCGTGCCCTTTCATAAAAGCACGGCCGTTCGGCCATACTAGGGGAGTTTGCTGTAGCGCTTTCGAAGCAAGCTTTGCTAACGCAAAGCTCAGCAGCGCTTTCGAAGTAAATCTTTGCTCCGCAAAGATTAGTAGCGCTTTCGAAGCAAGCTTTGCTAACGCAAAGCTCAGTAGCGCTTTCGAAGTTATCTTTGCTCCGCAAAGATTTCAGGAGGTCCCATGAAACTAGTACCGGTCATCGCAACCGTCTGCCTGGCAGCCATCGCAGCCGCACCCGTCTACGCCGTTCAAGATGCCAAACCTTCGAAAACCGATAGGAGGGTACCCATGAGTCAAGTGATCAAACGTTCCGAAGTTCCCGCCGAGCACCGCTGGAAGCTCGAAGATTTGTTCGAAAGCCAGAAAGTCTGGGACCAAGAATACGACGAAGTGAAAAAGCTGGCCAAAGATATCGGCAAATTCGAGGGCAAGCTCGACAACGCGAAGTCGATTAAAGAATGCTTCGAGCTGGAGGACAAAATTTCCCTTCATACCGAGCGGCTATACGTATATGCCAACATGCGCCATCATGAGGATATGGCCGACCCGACCTATCAGGCGTTATCCGAGAAAACGAAACGGCTGAGCGTCGAAGTAAACGAAGCCATGTCGTATATCACTCCGGAAATATTAAGCCTGCCGGACGACAAGCTGAGCTCGCTCGTCAGCGCCTCGGAGCTGGCCCCGTACAAAAAGACGATGGAAGATATGCTTCGCCAAAAGCCTCATATTTTATCCAAAGCGGAGGAAGCTCTGCTCGCCCAAGTCGGCAATATGTCCCAAGCGCCCAGCACGATTTTCGGCATGATCAACAATGCGGACATGAAATTCCCGAAAGTGAAAAACGAAGACGGAGAAGAAGTCGAGCTGACCCACGGCCGGTACATTCAGTTTCTGGAGAGCCGCAACCGCGAAGTCCGCAAAAACGCCTTCCAGACGATGTACGCCACATACGGCAAAATGCGCAATACGCTCGCCTCGACTCTCAGCGCCAACGTCACCAAAAACTTGTTTTATTCCAAAGCAAGAAAATACCCGTCGGCACTGGAAGCGTCCCTCTACGGCGATAAAATTCCGGTGGACGTGTATAACAACCTGATCGCCGCCGTTCACGAAAGCTTGCCGCTGCTGCACCGGTACATGGATCTTCGCAAAAAGCTGCTCAAAGTTGACGACCTGCACATGTACGACTTGTTCGCTCCGCTCGTCGACGAGTACAAACTGGACATTACATACGAAGAAGCGAAAAAAACCGTCTTGGAAAGTATCAAACCGCTCGGCGAAAACTACCGGAACATTCTCGAGGAAGGCTTCAACGGAGGCTGGATTGACGTATACGAGAACGAGGGCAAGCGAAGCGGAGCTTACAGCTGGGGCGCATACGGCACGCATCCTTACGTGCTGCTGAACCACAAGGACAATCTGAACAGCATGTTCACGCTGACGCACGAGATGGGCCATGCGATCCACTCGTACTTGTCGGATACGAATCAGGAATACCGCGACGCCCAGTATACGATCTTCCTAGCCGAGGTCGCATCCACGCTTAACGAAGCGCTGCTGATGGATTATATGCTGAACAAGTCGACCGATCCGAAGGAAAAAATGTACCTGCTTACGTATTACGCCGACCAGTTCCGGACGACCGTGTTCCGTCAGACGATGTTCGCCGAATTCGAGAAGATCATTCACGAAAAAGCGGAGAATGGCGAAGCGCTGACACATCAGGACCTTAGCAAAATTTATTACGACCTGAACGTGCTGTATCATGGCAAGGCGATGGCGGTCGACCAGGATATCGAGATGGAGTGGGCCCGTATCCCCCATTTCTACAACAGCTTCTATGTATTCAAATATGCGACGGGTTTCTCGGCCGCAACCAGCTTTGCCAAACAAATTCTCGACGAAGGCGAACCGGCCGTCGAACGTTATCTCGGCTTCCTGAAAAGCGGCGGCAGCGACTATTCGATCGAAATCTTGAAACGCGCCGGCGTTGACATGTCTTCGCCGGAGCCGATCCGTCAGGCGATGAGCGTGTTCGAAAGCCTGATTGAGCAGATGGAGCAGCTGACCAAGTAACGGCTGGTCCAGCGCTCATAGGGATAACCCCCGCCGCGCAAGGCCGCTTGGCAGCCTGCACGGACCGCAAATGCGAAAAAACCTCCAGCCCGTTTATGGGTTTCGGAGGTTTTTTCGTATGTGGGCCAAACCTGCGAAACCTGGTACGCACCGGTTCCTTTGCTGCCTGCTTCGCACCTTGGATAGCCCGTGCTTACGCCTCGTCAAGTCCTGCATGGTACACTTCGCCGCCCCGCACATAGGTGGAGATCAGCTCCAGCTCCTGGGTGAGGAGAAGGAAGTCGGCGTGTTTGCCCGGACTCAGCGATCCTTTTACTTTGTCGAGCCGCACTTGGCGTGCCGGCACGGAGGTCATCGAAGGCAGCAGCTTTTCGAGCGGATATCCGGTGAACTTGATCGCATTTTTGAGCGCTTGCAGCATCGTGAGGGAGCTCCCGGCCAGCGTAGATCCGTCCTTCAGCATCACTTCTCCCGCCCTTACGACGACGCTGCCGTACGCTCCGTCCGGCAATCCCGCCGGGCTGACCGCATCGGTGATCATGCATACATTCCCCGGTCCCTTCATCTCGAACAGCAGCTTCACGACAGCAGGATGAACGTGGATGCCGTCGCAGATCAGCTCCGTCGTCAGCTTGTCCATCAGCAGCCCGGCCCCGGCCAGTCCCGGTTCCCGGTGATGCATCGGGCTCATGCCGTTGAAGTGATGTGTCGTATGGCTCACCCCTAGGCTGACCGCTTCCTTCATCAAGGCGAACGTCGCATCTGAATGGCCCGCCGATACGGTTACGCCGCGCTCCGCGAACTGTGTGACGGCTTGCAGGCCGCCCTCGATCTCGGGGGCGAGCGTAACCAGACGAAGGTGTCCGCCGGAAACGTCCAGCAGCTCATCGATTTCACTTCCGGAGGGAAGCTTCAGAAACGCTTCACTTTGCGCGCCGCGCCGCTTGACGTCCAGATAAGGGCCCTCCAGATGGATGCCCGCCAGTTCGGCCCCGGCTGTAAGCCCGACATGGGAGGCGGCATTGTGCAGCGCCTGCCTGATCGTCTCCATATCGGCCGTCGAGGTCGTCGCCAGAAAAGCGGTCGTCCCGTGCCGGGCATGATAGCGGCTCATTCCGTCCAGCGCTTCGCGCGTCCCCTCCATCATCCCGAACCCGTTACCGCCGTGCACGTGAACATCGATAAAACCCGGAACGAGCAGCGCTCCCCGACAATCGCAAACGCGCGCATGCGCAGGGATCGGCAGCAGCTCGTCCCCCAGCGCCCGTATCGTCCCGCTCTCTGTTACAATCATACGGCCGTTCTCGATCACACGATGCTCCGTATACAGAGTAGCGTTGATCCAAATCGTTTCTCCCACTCCCGTTCCTCCCTCTTGGCATGCAGTATACCGTCGCCGGATCGAAAAGAAGTAGAGGGAACTTCTCCCTCTACTTCTGCTTCGGCCCTTTCCGCGTATACGCGAAGCGGCCGGTTTCAACCTGCTGCTGCTTGTATGATAGCACGGGAGAGGGGGGCAAGTATACGTTTATATCGCGGCTATACCGCTGCGGACCCGGCTGCGGCCGGCTGTCTTTCCTCGGCTTTGACACCGCCATAAGGGACGACAGCCGGTTCTTCCTCCGATTTGTCGCCTTCCAGGCCGTAAGGCAGGCAGAGCGGCGAGCCGGTCCGCGGATCGGGAATGACGTCCGCTTCGATCCCGAACACCTCTCGAAGCATCTCTTTATGAACGACCTCGGTCGGCGAGCCTTCATAGAGCACATTGCCGTGCTTGATGGCCACGACGTGATGGGCATAACGCGTAGCGTGATTCAGGTCGTGCACGACCATGATGATCGTCCGGCCTTCTTCTTTGTTAAGCCGCTCCAGCAGCTTCAATACTTCCAGCTGGTGAGCCATATCGAGGAACGTGGTCGGTTCGTCCAGGAACAAAATATCCGTACCTTGCGCCAGTGCCATCGCGATCCAGGCGCGCTGCCGCTGCCCGCCCGACATCTGGTCGATCGGACGGTCCGAGAATTCCGTCATTCCGGTTACTTGCAGCGCCCATGCCACCATTTCCTTGTCTTCTTTGCTGAGCGAGCCGAAGCCTTTCTGATGCGGGAAACGCCCGAACGATACAAGCTCGCTAACCGTCAGGCCTTCCGGCGCCACCGGGTTTTGCGGAAGAATGGCGAGCTGCTTGGCGACTTCCTTCGTCTGCATCTGATGGATCGACTTGCCATCCAGAAAGACGCCGCCCTTCTGCGGCTTCATAATGCGCGCCATCGTTTTCAGGATCGTGGATTTCCCCGAACCGTTCGCTCCGACGAGCGCCGTTACTTTACCGGCCGGAATCGATAGATTCAGTTGATCGACAATCACTTTCTCACCGTATGCAATATGAAGCCTCTCGGCAAATAAACGAGACATGACGTCCACTCCTTATCGGAATATAGGATTGTTTGGGTTCATAGTTATGAGTTAAATTGATCGTTGATAACGTTTCTCATTATTTCCTCTCATAAATGATAATGGTTATCATTGTCATTGTCAATGCCGGATATTCGTCCGGAACAGAAAATACTCACGTTTTCGTCGAGAAAGCGAAGCAAAATAGGGCATTTACTGCCGATTTCCATCTTGTAACAGTTGGTCGTGACCCTCGGATGAAGCCTGCACTTCAGAAAAGCGTTTTGCGAACAATCGGCGAATACGCCCCGCCGCCTTTTGTGATAATAAAAAGGAACGAATAGTTCCACTTACGGGTATGTGGTTGACCACCGTCATGTGACGCCGGGCACCGCACGCTGGGAGCTTCGCACGGTACGGAAAGGATGTGCGCTGTCGATGCCAGCGGTCTGGACGAAATCATGCCGGTGATGAGATGTCAGAGTAACACCTTTCCGGCGTGTAAAAAAGAAAGGATCGTCCGTAAAGCCCCCCGGACGGTTCTTTGGTCTTCGACTCCATACGACAGCTCGTCGGGAGGGGTGCTGCTCCAACTAACGTTAAAGTCGTGTTGTCTTCATGCGGTGGTATGGCTAACGAACCCAGCAGTCGTTATCAGAGCCGAATGGGGAGGTTTGAATTTGTAACGAACTCATGTATCGTTATTCCCGCAAATCGGATCGTTTTTTTCCACTTTCGGTTCGATAACGATGTCCCGATTCGTTAAGACTGGAATAACCTCGTTTTTCAGCCATAAGCACGATACGATTCGTTAGTCATCGAACCTGAGTATACGTTCTCTAACGCCAAGTAAGGGAACCCCCTCTCTTCACTTTAGCACGGTAAAGAATTTAAACTTTCTGGCAGATCAAGGATAAACGCCTGCCAGGGTCTTTTGACGCTGGCGTTTACCGAGATTTAGAGCCACTCCAACGATATACTTTCGGCGATAAATTAAAAAAAAGACCGCCCCGCAGGGGAGCAGTCCTTCCTTGAGAACGGAATATGGGTATCGCGATACCGTCAGCGGCGGCGTCTCCGCTTCGCAGCTGGGCTTTTATCCGTATACGATGAAACTGGTGCACCCCTGACTGTTAAGGATGCCTATAGAATTTGCGGTACTAAATTCTAATGAGGGTGGACTTTCCATAAAGTAGAAAATCGATTGGAAACACGATCTGAGAGACTACTGGCGACGGAAAATCTCCAAGCTTACAATCCTTTTTCAAAAAACAGGGTTTCTCAACAACAAACAGGATTCCTCAACAGCCGATGCTGGCTCTTTGCTCGTACCGCCCGGTTTATGGGTTATGTCCCTTGTGCCCGTTGTGTCTGTTGGTGTCCGTTGTGCCCGTTGTGTCCGTTGTGTCCGTTGTGTCCGTTGTGTCCGTTGTGTCCGTTGTGTCCGTTGTGTCCCTTGTGTCCCTTGTGCCCGTTGTGTCTGTTGTGTCCGTTGTGCCCGTTGTGTCCGTTGTGTCCGTTGTGTCCGTTGTGTCCGTTGTGTCCGTTGTGTCTGTTGTGTCTGTTGTGTCTGTTGTGTCTGTTGTGTCTGTTGTGTCTGTTGTGTCTGTTGTGTCTGTTGTGTCTGTTACGTCCGCTATGTCCATTATGTCGGTCACGGCTGTTATTTCCGTTTATCCGTTCATCTATCCGTTTGTCCGTTCATCCGTTCATCAGTTTATCCATTTATCCATTTGTCCATTATGTCCATTATGTTTGCCCGTTATATCCGTTTTTACCGTTGCGCGCCCGTGTCCGGGACAGCCCTCCGCTTTCAGGAAGCTGCGGCTGCAGTTCCCGAAACCGTCTCGCCGCCGGCCGTGATCGTATACGTGCACCCCGTCTCGCACGACAGTTCGAACTTGCCGGCGGCGAGGTCGTACTCCAGTACCGCCACCTTATCGAGCGAATCGAGCACGACGGAGAATCGGCGCGTGAACAAGTATCCGCCGACCGTCAGTCTGCCGCGCTCCGGAAGTTCAACCGGCCGGCGATGACGGGCGCGGTTCAACTCGCTTTCGTTCCGGACTTTGTCCAGCATCTCGCCGGTCGCGTTGCCCCAATGATCCCGGGTGCCTACTCCGGGCAGCTCGTAATACGTGATCAGATCGTCCTTGCCGATCTCGGCGGCCTTCGCGGCATACAGGCGCGAGTGATCCGCCGGCACACGGATATCCGTCTCCCCGTGCGCCAGATAGACCGGGCTCGTCAGATTGCCGATCAGATCCAGCCCGCTGCGGGAACGAAACGCCATCGGATTGTCCTTCGGCGCGCAGCCGATCCAGACGTCCATCTCGTCGCGGAATTCGCCGATCTCGTCGTTATCGTACCAGAGCGCATAATCGGATATGCCGCACAAGGCGGTGACGGCGGCGAAATAGTCCGGGAATTTGCAGGCGATCGCCATCGCATTGCCGCCCCCTCCGCTTCCGGACTCGAAATAAACGATATCCGGATCGAGGATATACTCGGCGTAATGCTCCCGCGCATACTGAATGGCGTCGATTACATCGTACAGCTCCCAGCCGTTGCAATCAGGCGCCCCTTCCGAGTGCGCCCTGCCTCGCATATCGACATCCACCCTCAAATAATGGTTGCCCTGCTGCGGCTCCTCCATTGGCTTGAAGGCGGGGATGCTCATATGCCAGCCATGCGTGCCTGCGAGAATATAAGACGGCTTCTCCGGTTTTACGATGCGTGCCGCCAGCATCACCCCCGGCGTTCGTGACGATTCGTAGTAAATAAAGTCGCAATATGGCGAGGTTTCATTTTGCTTGGCCTGTTTTCTTTTTTCCAGTCTGACGCTGTCCTCGTATTGTTCGTAAGGCATCGGAACTCCTCCTATAGTAATCGTTTTCTCAATCATACAACGACTTGCCCGGACATGCATCAGGCGCTCTTAATCTTCATATAAAATTTACTTGCTTCAAATAGGAATAAGAAGGAACGGGACTGCCGTATTATTCATAATATCTTTAAATTCACGCGAAATTCACATGAAACCGGTATGTTCCGGGTCTAACATCCGGTTTCCTCGCGAATCATGTCGTTTTCTTCACACCAATTTCACAGCCCTATTCTTATAATGGAAGTTATAACGATTTGCAAACGCTTTCTGTTAATTCACTATCAAGGGGGTATTCGGCATATGTCGCGGATCTTGTTCAACCACGTCTACAAGCATTACGGCAAAGACAAGTTGCCCGTAGTCAAAGATTTCAATCTGGAAATCGAAGACAAGGAATTCGTCGTGTTCGTCGGCCCGTCGGGCTGCGGCAAATCTACTACGCTCCGCATGATCGCGGGCCTGGAGGACATCAGCAAGGGCGAGATTTACATTAACAACGTGCTGGTTAACGATCTTCCTCCGAAAGACCGGGACATCGCGATGGTGTTCCAGAACTACGCCCTGTACCCGAACATGTCGGTGTACGAAAATATCGCTTTCGGCTTGCGTCTCCGCAAAATGCCGAAGCATGAGATCGACATCGCCGTCAAACGCGCGGCCCGCGTTCTCGAGATCGAGCAGTATCTGGAACGCAAGCCGAAGCAGCTGTCCGGCGGTCAGCGCCAGCGGGTCGCACTCGGCCGCGCGATCGTACGGAACCCCGAAGTGTTTCTTATGGACGAGCCCTTGTCGAACCTTGACGCCAAGCTGCGCGTACAGATGCGCGCCGAGCTGATCCGGCTGCACAAGCAGCTTGAAGTTACGACGATTTACGTTACGCATGACCAGACGGAAGCGATGACGATGGCCAACCGGATCGTCGTTATGAAGGACGGCATCATCCAGCAGGTCGACACGCCGGAGGAAGTGTACAACAATCCGAGCAATACGTTCGTCGCCAGCTTTATCGGTTCGCCTCCGATGAACTTCATCGATGGAAGACTGGAGGAACACGGAGGCAAGCTGGAATTCCACACAAGCCGCTTCGCCCTCGAAATTCCGCTGGGCAAAGCCAAGGAGCTGACCGCCAAGCGGCTGGTCAACAAAGTCGTCACCCTGGGCGTTCGCCCGGAGAACATCAGCGTCGATCAGATCGTATTCGATGCGTTCCCCAACGCCGTCGTTAACGGCATTCACAAGTTCAACGAGCTGATGGGAGCCGACCGCTTCCTTCATCTGGATATCGGCGGGCCGAACATGCTTGTCGTACGTACGAGTCCGCGCAACTTTTACAATGACGAGATGAAAGTATCGGTAGCTTTCGATATGCACAAAGCGCTGTTCTTCGATCGGGATAGCGGAGTGCGGCTTACCGAATCGTAATTCAAGGAAGGAGGATCTACCCTTGCAACGTACCCGTACCAAAAATAAGCGGGCGGTCGTAGCCGTCGTCCTCGCGGTGTCTGTCCTTCTCGGTCCAACTTTCGTCGGTCCTTCGCCTTTGCAGTCGGCCTTCGCCGATACGGCCGCAACGAAGACCCAGAACGCGGCGACAACCGCCAAGGCTGCCGACTTAACCACGTCGAGCATGTACGGCAAATTCGAGCCCTATTTCGCTCAGACGCTGGCCGATTGGACAACGAAAGGCTACGCACCCGGAACCGGCTCTTACAAGATCAACGGCGCAGACATTTCCAACCAGTCGGAGTTTAAGCAGGCGCAGAGCGGATCGTATCAAGGAAGAGACAACGTGCTGCTCTGGAAGAGCGAACGCGACAACTGGGTCGAATACCGGGTTCGCGTCGATAAAGCCGGACTGTATCAGATGAATCTGCAATATTATCCGTACGATCCGAACAATACCAGCTCGTTGAACCGGAGACCGGTACAGCTGGCCGTCACCGTCGATGGACAGTTCCCGTACCGCGAAGCCAGAGCGATCGTCTTCCGCAGATTGTTCAAGGACGAACTTCCCGCCAAGGTGGATTTCAAGAACGACGACATCCGGCCAAGGTCCGTATCCATCAACCAATGGCTTGACGAGCCGTTCCGGGATTCCATTAACTCGTACAGCGAACCGTTGAAGTTTTACCTGTCGGCAGGCGAGCATACGATCCGGCTGGCAGGCAGCGAACCGATCGCGATCGGCTCGATCGGGATTACCCCTCCGCAGCAATTCGTCGATTACAAGCAATACGCCGCGCAACTGCCGGCAACTCAAGCTTCTTCCGGCAATATCGTGAATTTCCAGGCGGAAGAAATGGGTACCAAAAACGACGTCGCTATTCAAATGGTCGTTAATAAGGACCCGCTTTCCGTTCCTCTGTCCCAAGGGAATGAAAGATTTAATACCGTCGGGGGCACCCGCTGGCAAACCGGCGGCCAGACCGTCTCCTGGACGTTCGAAGCGCCCGAAAGCGGACGTTACAAAATCGCCATGCGCGCCCTGCAAAATACGCTGACAAACATGGCCGCTTACCGGACGATTATGATAGACGGCAAAATCCCGTTCCGCGAGCTGCTGGAATACAAATTCCCGTACGTGAACAAATGGAAAGGGGTAACGCTTTCCGACGAAGCGGGCAATCCGTTCGAGTTTTATTTTGAGAAAGGCAAGCACACCATTACGATGATCGCAACGTCGTCGCCTTTCCAAACCGTTATCATTCAATCCGAAGAAACGACCAACCTGCTTCGCGAAGTGACAGCGGAACTTAAAGCGTTGACAGGCGCCGTCGTAGACGTAAACCGGACATGGAAAATCGAGGAAGAATTCCCCGAATTGCCGGAGAAGCTGAGAGCGGTGCGCGAGCGGCTGGTCATTATGGCCGACGAGCAGCTGAAAGCGAACGGCAAGCCGGACAACGTGTATCAGACGATTCAGAGCGTACAGCGGGACCTGGACAGCTACTTGCGCTATCCGAACGAGATCCCGTACCATATGGATTCGATCGCAAGCCTCCAGGAAAAAATCGGCGGACTTCGTGAAACGCTCATTAAGTCGCCGCTCCAGCTCGATCAATTTTATATCGTACCGGTCGGAACGGCTATGCCGAAGATGGAAGCGAACTTTTTCGAGAAATCGAAAGCGACCATCGTCAACTTCTTCTTATCCTTCATTAAGAAAGAAGACATTACCGACATCGATCCGGATGCGCTTAACGTATGGGTAGCCCGCGGACGCGACTTCGTCAACCTGCTGCAGGAGCTGAGCGACGAGCTGTACACCCCGCAGACCGGTGTACGCGTCAAGGTCAACCTGCTTGCCGACGAAAATCTGCTGATCTACGCAAACGCCGCAGGCATCACTCCCGACCTTGTGCTCGGGCAGCCTCAAGACAAATCGATCGACTTCGCGATGCGGGGAGCGCTGCAGGATTTGAGCGAATTCCCGGATTTCGAGAAGGTCAAGAGCGAGTTTGCACCCGGTGCGCTTATGCCTTTCTTCTATAACAAAGGGTACTACGCTCTGCCGGAAACCCAGCAATTTAAAGTCATGTTCTACCGGAAAGACATTATGGAGCAGCTCGGCCTGAAAATTCCGGATACGTGGGACGAAGTGTACGAGATGCTGCCGACGCTGCAGCAAAGCGGCTACAATTTCTACGTCCCGACAGGCGATTTCATTACGTTCATCTATCAGAACAGCGCCGACTTCTTCACCAAGGACGGCATGCAAACGGCACTGAGCACGCCGGAAGCGTTCAAAGGCTTCAAGCAATGGACCGATCTGTTCAACATTTACGATCTGGAGAAGAGCGTTCCGAACTTCTATCAGCATTTCCGTAAAGGCTATATGCCGATCGGGGTGGCCGACTATACGACTTACATCCAGCTGGCCGTAGCAGCTCCCGAGCTGACCGGATGGTGGGGAATCGCTCCGCTGCCGGGCATCAAGCAGCCGGACGGCACGGTGGCGCGCTGGTCCTCCGGCGGTCAAACGACGGCGTTTATGTACAAAAACTCGCAAAGAAAAGATGCGGCTTGGGAATATATGAAATGGCTGCTTTCGGCCGATACGCAAGAGCGATACGGCATGGATCTCGAGTCGTTCAACGGCATCACCTTCCGCTGGGCGACCGCTAATGTCGAAGCGTTCACAAGACTTCCATGGTCGAGAGAAGACCGCAACGTCATCCTTGAGCAGTGGAGATGGTATAAGGAAATGGCGAACCCGCCAGGCGCTTACTTCGTGGCGCGGGAGCTGAACAACGCTTGGAACCGGACGGTCGTCGACGGAATGAACTACCGCGAATCGCTGGAGGAAGCCGTCGTCAATATCGACCGTGAGATGATCCGGAAGGAACAGGAGTTCGGCTTCGTCTCGCCTGACGGTACTGTGCTGCATACGCTGGACCTGCCTCAAGTAACCAAACCGTGGGAAGGGGTTGACCGATTTGTTAACAAGTAAAACCGGTGTTTCGGTGCCCCTGAACAACAAACCGGCATTCGGCACACGGATGAAAAACTATATGAAGCTGATCTGGTCGTACCGGTTGTCTTATCTGTTTATCGCACCGTTCGTCATTTGCTTTACGCTGTTTATTTTAATTCCGATCATCGTGGCGATCCTGCTGAGCTTTACGTATTTCAACGGTCTGCAGCCGCCGCGGTTCGTCGGCTGGCAGAACTTCCTGTATTTGCTGTCGCAAGACTTGATCTTCCTGAAGCACGCGCTGCCGAACACGATCAAGTTCGCGATTCTCGTCGGGCCGGGAGGCTACATCGCCTCCTTTATCCTCGCCTGGCTAATCTCGCAGCTGCCGAGCTTCTCGCGGACCGTGTACGCGCTGATCATTTACAGCCCTTCGCTCGTCGCTGGTCCAGCGCTGGCCGCCGTATGGCTCCCGCTGCTGAACGGCGACCGGATCGGCTACTTGAACAGTATCCTTCTCCAGCTGGGCCTGATCGACAAACCGGTCCTCTGGGTAACCGACGTTAAATATTTGATGGGTTCCATGGTCGTCGTTACGTTATGGGCCAGTATGGGGATCGGTTTCCTGGCCCAGCTTGCGGGTATTCTGAACGTCAACAAAGAGCTGTACGAAGCCGGACGTATCGATGGCATCAAGAGCAGGCTGCAGGAAATCTGGTATATTACGATTCCGTCCATGAAGCCGCAAATGTTGTTCAGCGCCGTAATGGCGATCGTCGGTACGTTTAAGGCCGGGGAAATCGGAGCGACGTTGTCCGGTACCATCCCGACGCCGCAATATGCGGGGCACGTTCTGATGAGCCATATTCAGGACTACGGCGATATCCGCTTCGAGCTGGGTTACGCGTCGGCGATCTCGGTATTCCTGCTGATCATGATGTACCTGGCGAACAAGCTCAGTCATAGGCTATTTGGAAGTCGAGGTGATGAGTAATGGCTGCTAGCGCCACCAACCCGGTAAAGCGTCTCTGGACATCGATGCGGCTCAAAAGAAAAAACAAGCTGAATCGGATCGACGGCTTTCAAAAAGTGCTGATTGCCATCTTAACACTGCTTGCGATTTTTATGCTCATCCCGCTGGTGTTTATATTCGCGCATTCCTTGAAGCCGTTTCATGAGCTGTTTATTTTTCCCCCACGTATCTATGTGGAGGAGCCGACTTTGCAAAACTTTATTGAATTGTTCACCCTGTCAAGCAACTCGGTCGTTCCGGTTACCCGGTATTTGTTCAACAGTATTATAGCGACTGCACTGACCGTTATCGGTGTCGTGATCGTCAGCGCCTTGTGCGCTTACCCGCTGTCCAAGCACAAGTTTCCCGGGAGTAACTTCTTGTTCGCGACGATCATTCTGACACTGATGTTCGCGAGCGAGACCGTAGGGATTCCGCGTTACCTCGTCGTATCGAAACTGGGCATCATGAACAACTATTTGGGCCATCTGCTTCCTTATTTGGCAGCCCCGGTCAGCGTGTTCCTGATGAAGCAGTTCGTCGATCAGGTGCCGAACGAACTGCTGGAGGCGGCCAAGATGGACGGCGCCCGCGAATGGACCGTGTTTTATAAGATCGTCATTCCGATGATTATGCCGGCTGTCGCTACGGTTTCAATCCTGACGTTCCAAGGCGCTTGGAGCAACATCGAACCGTCCCGCTTGTTCATGCAGGACGAAGCGATGAAGACGTTCCCGTTTTTCCTCCAGACGATTCTCGGCGGAGCGGCGAACGCAGTAGCAAGACAAGGCGCGGCAGCGGCGGCTACACTCGTCCTCTTCCTGCCTAACCTGCTGTTCTTCTTGTTCTACCAGCGGAAAGTCATCGCCACGATGGCACATTCCGGCATTAAATAAGGACTAGACTGATTCGGAGGTCTGACCATGAACCTGAATAAAAGCCGGCGGATCCTGATGCTTCTCGTCCTGACTTTGGCTGTTGCCGTCGCGGTGATGCCGATGACCGCATTTGCGGAAGTGCCGTACTGGACGAACTCCAAGGAGAAGCAAGGACGCCTGATCTGGACGCAGCCGGCGTATACTCCGGTCGGAATATTCGGCAAAGATTTAACCGTGCCGGATAAAGACAAACCGGGAACTGAAAAAGCTTCGCCGCTGCAAAACCCGAAAGATATTTTTATCGATAAAAGCGATAACATCTATGTAGCCGATACCGGCAACAACCGGATCGTCCAATTCGATTCCAACGGCAAATGGATTCGTTACATCGAAGCTACTGTTGAAGGCAAGCCGCTGAACAAACCGGAAGGCGTCTTCGTTACGGACGACGGCATCATCTACATCGCCGACACCGGCAACAAGCGGGTCATCCGCATTAACAAGGACGGATCTACCAAAGAATACGGCAGACCGGACTCCAAGTTCATTCCGGAAGCGTTCAAGTACGATCCGACAAGACTCGTCGTCGACAAGCGCGGATTTCTGTACATCGCCGTACTCGGCGGCTACCAAGGTCTGCTGCAGCTCGATCCGGAAGGCAACTTCCAAAGCTTCTACGGAGCCAACGCCACAGTGTTCTCTCCGCTGGATGCGGTCAAACGCCTGCTCTACACGAAGGAAATGTACGCGAACGAAATCAGCAAGCTGCCAGGCGCGATCAGCAGCGTCGCCGTGGATAACGACGGGTTCATGTACACGACTACGGCCGGGCAAGGCATCAAGAAAAATCAAATCAAAAAGCTGAGCATCCGGGGCATGAACCTGCTCAAAACCGATACGGACGTATACGGCGAAGTCCGGAGAATGGATATCCGGTTCGCTACCGGCGGGCAAGTGACGCCGCAGCTGATCGACCTTGCCGTCGATTCCAACGGCAACATTACGGCGATCGACTCTTCGTACAAATATATTAACCAGTACGACGCGAACGGAAACCTGTTGTTCTTCTGGGCAGGCCCGTCCTCGGCGAATACGACGCAGCTCGGCCTGATGAAAAATCCGGTCGCCGTCGACGCCAGCTCGCGTAACGATTTGTATTTGCTCGACGGCCAGGAAGGCGTCGTCCAAATTTTCAGACTGTCGGAATTCGGCATGAAAGTGAACGAGGCGAACAAGCTGACGCTTGCCGGCCGTTACGAAGAGAGCGAAGGTCCATGGCGCGAAGTGCTGCGCCTGAACGCCAACTTCTCGCCGGCCATGCTCGGTCTCGCAAAAGCCGCCTACAAGCAGGGCAATTACGAGGAAGCCCGCGATTTGTTCAAACGCGCTGAAGACCACAAAGGATTTTCCAACGCATTCTGGCAAATCCGGCTTCAATGGTTCCAGAAAAACTTCTCGCTGATGGCTTCCATCGTGCTTGTTCTTGTAATCGGTCTTGCCTTGTTCGAACGGCTGACCCGTAAAACCAAATGGCGGAATGCCTGGAAAAACCGCAAACGGTCGCAAAATTCTGCCGCCGTACAGTTCCGGCATATGTTCTACCTGCTGAAGCATCCGATCGACGGCTTCACCGCTCTCCGCTATGAGAATAAAGGCGGATACTGGAGCGCGCTTGCCGTTCTCGCGTGCGCTTACGCATCACTGGTCATTATGCGGCTGTACACCAGCTTTTCGTTTAACATGACCGACTTGAACCGTTTCAACGTGCTCTCGCACTTTTTGCAGTTCGCGCTGATCTGGATCGGCTGGGTCGTCTCGAACTACCTGGTCAGCTCGATTTATCGCGGTGAAGGCCGCTTCAAGGACGTATTCGTCGGCAGCGCCTACGCGCTGATGCCGGTCATCCTGGTCGGAATCCCAATTGCGATCATTTCGAATATTATGACGAATTCCGAGCTGGCGATCTACGATTTCATTCTTAACATGATGTATCTGTGGGCAGGACTTATGTTTTTCTGGAAAGTCCAGTCGCTGCAAAACTACTCGGTCGGAGAAACGATCGTCAACCTGGTGTTGTCCATCCTGGCGTTCCTCATCCTTACCGTGCTCCTGCTCGTTATCTTGGGCCTCAGCAGCGATCTGAAGGACTTCGTGTATGAAGTTTACCAGGAGGTGAGGCTGCGGTGACGGTTATCAAACGCATACCGGTAACGGCTTGGGTCATTATCGTACTAGTCGTGGCGCTCGCCATCTTCGTCCTGACCCGTCTCGATACGGGTACGCTAGGCAGACAGGCGGCCGAAGCGGCCGCCGTAGCGGCTCCTGGAGCCGTGAAGGTCGACAAGGGACCGGCCGAGCTGCCGAACGACGCCAATATGAAGACGGTTGCCCAGACTCCTCAGCTGGAGCTGAAAATGGATGCGGCGTCGGGACATTTCGCCGTAGTCGACAAACGCAACGGCAACGTATGGCGGTCTTATCCGAGCCCGGACCAATGGGCCAACGAAACGCAGGAAGGCCAGTGGCGGGTGCATCTTCGCTCCCCCGTCATGTTCCGTTACATCGATCTGTCCGGCAAGCTGTCCCAGCCGAAAGAATCCAACCTGCTGGAAGAGCGCGGAGAGATCAAGGACATCGCTACAATCGACGGCGGCTTCCGCTTGACGTTCGACATGCCGTCGAAAGAAATTACGATTCCGGTCGAAGTAAAAGTGGACGGCGATTCCGTCGTTACCAAAATCATCGATTCCGGCGTCAAGGAAGGCAAGCTCAGCCTGATCTGGGTCCGATTGTACCCGTTCTTCGGAGCGGAGCGTTCCGAAGGCCAGGACGGCTACTTGTTCGTACCGGACGGCTCGGGCGCCCTGATTCCTTACGATCCGAACAGCACGAACGTCAACCGGATCTACCAGGAGCCGATTTACGGCCAAGACTTGTCGTTTAAAGTAAACAGCGAGCCTAACTCCCGCAATCAGGTCGTTATGCCCGTATATGGTGCCAAATCGCAAGACCGCGCTTACCTCGCGATCGTCGAGGACGGCGCCGAGCAAGTCGAGATCGTCGGATCTCCATCGGGCGTATTCAGCGGATACAACTGGATCACCGGTCAGCAAAACTACCGTTCCACGTATCGGCAAGTAACGAACGAAGCCAAAAACCGTTCCTTTACGACTTACAACAAGGACGAACGCTTCGGAGGCGACCGTGCCGTCCGCTACGTGCTTCTGGATAAGCCGAAAGCCAACTATGTCGGCATGGCAGAACGTTACCGCGAATATTTAATCAAGACGCACGACTTGAAGACAATTACGCCGAAAAGCAACAAAATGCCGATGCTCGTCAACATTATCGGCGCTGTGCAGGAAGACGGACTGATCACGGACCGCTACTTGAAGACGACGTCCACCTCGGACGCTATGAAGATGGTCCAGCGGCTGTACGGGCTCGGGCTCGACAATATGGTCGTCAACTACTTGGGCTGGCAGGAAGACGGCTACAACGCCCTGGGCGCACCGCTACGGGTCGACAAGCGGCTCGGCGGCGTCGAAGGGATGAAGCAGTTCACCCAGTACGCCCGGACGCTCGACATTCCGGTTTACCTGAATACGAACTACGCGTTCAATAACACGGATGCCGGCAAGTTTAACCGGAACCGTCACGGATTGCGCGACCTCGGCGGTACGGTGATGGGACGGCTGGTCAGCATGGGCTTCCTCGGTTCGCTATTAGACCGCGAGATCACGTACATCAAAGATCTCGGAGCAACCGGCATTACCGCGGAAGGGCTCGGAGCCGACGTATACAGCGACTTTAACACGAACTATCCGGCGAGCCGGGAAGAAAACCGCAAGCTGCAGCAATCGTATCTGAAAAAATTCCGCGACGGCGGTCTCGACGTGCGCGGTGCGAACACTCCGTTCGCGAATCACACGAACTTTTTCGCGGTTCCGTACGTCAGCGCGATCGACGGTTTGTCCGACGACTATTCGTTCGACTCGTTCTCGGATACGGCAATCCCGTTCGCTCAAATCTCGCTGCACGGACTTGTCTCCTATACGTCGTTCGCGGCCAACAACCGCGACGAATACCAGAAGCAGTTCCTGCGCGATCTGGAATACGGCTCGGCACCGTCGTTCATGTTCCTGTACGAAAACGCCGAACAGTTCAAATACGCCAACACCGACCTTCACCCGTACAGCCCGGATTACCGCGACTGGGAGGCGGAAGCGGTGAAGGAATATCAGAAAGTAAACGAAGCGCTCGGCGACGTGCAAGACAAGTTCATCATTAATCACCGCGAACTGGCGCCGGAAGTGAAAGAAACGACTTATGCCGGCGGCAAGCGGATCATCGTTAACTACGGCACTCAAACGTACCGCAACGGCAGCATTACCGTTCAGCCGCTCGACTACTTGATCGTGAAAGGAGGGACCACGCCATGACAGTCAAAAAGAAACGATTAGCGGCCAATCATATCCGCAAGATTGAAGGCTCGTTATTTATTGCACCATGGATACTCGGATTTTTTGCCTTTATGGCGTTCCCTCTCGGCTACTCGCTCTACATGAGTTTCCATCAGGTGCGTATCCTGGGTACCGGGATCGAGATCGTTCCCGTCGGGCTGAAGCATTACAAGTATATCCTGCTTGAGAACGGCGCTATTTTGTACAATCAGCTGTTCCCGTTTTTACGGCAAGCGCTCATCATGATCCCGATCATTCTCGTCTTCTCGCTGCTCATCGCGATCATGCTGAATCAGAAGTTCCCGGGAAGATCGATCTTCCGTTCGATCTTCTTCCTGCCCGTCATCTTTACGACCGGGCAGGTCGTACGGGAATTTATGACGCAAGGGGAAGGCGACATCGGCTTCCTCGAGCGTTACAACATCGCCTCTCTCGTCCAGCAGAACTTGTCGGGCGCTTGGGCCGGACCGATCGTAGCCGTTATGGGCTCGTTCGTCCTGATTCTCTGGTACTCCGGCGTACAGATTCTGATCTTCCTCGCCGGACGCCAGACGATCGGCAGCTCGGTATATGAAGCGGCGCGGATCGACGGCGCATCGCCTTGGGAAGTGTTCTGGAAAATTACGCTGCCAGGCATGACCCCGTTCATTTTGCTCAATCTGATCTACACGACCGTCGACTTGTTCACGTTCCCGACGAACCCGATCCTGACCCAGATCTCCACTTCCAACTACGGTCAGTCCAGCGCGCTGGCATGGATCTACTTCGTTATCATTCTGGTCTTCCTCGGTATCATACTGGGTATTTTCAATAAAGTGAACAAAGCGGCGGGCATGGCCCGCTGACGGAGAAAGGAGACCTACGATGACCAAACTGTTGGCGGCTTTCAAGGAAAGACGCTACGAGGGACTGAACTGGAGAGCCGGACTTACCAAGACCCGTTATGTGGTGCTTGGTAAAGAGGCGGACAAGGGCCTCATTTTCCGAATATTTCTGTATTTGATCCTGATCGACGTCGCTTATATTTATTTAAACCCGATTTTGTTCATGATCGCCACGATGGTCAAAAACTCGGCGGACCTGCTCGACCCTTCGGTCAGTTGGGTGCCGAGAGCGATCTACACCGGCGTCCTGCAGGACGCCTGGGTGAAGCTGAAGTATCCGACCGCCTTCTCGGTAAGTATGATCATGTCGCTTACCGTATCGATCCTCCAGACGGTATCGTGTGCGGTAGCCGGATACGCCTTCGCCCGGCTCGAGTTTCCGTTTAAGAAGTTTTGGTTCTTCTGCCTCATCTTGACGTTTATCGTACCGACCCAGGTCGTCATTCTGCCGAACCTGATCGCTGCAAGCCAATTGGGACTGATGAAGACGTACTACCCGATCCTTCTGCCCGCTTTGTTCGGGCATGGTCTCAAAGGCGCATTGTTCGTCATCATCTATCGCCAGTTTTTCTCCACACAGCCTAAAGAGCTCGAGGAAGCGGCGAAAATCGACGGCGCCAACGTCTTTAAAATTTTCTTCAGAGTTATGCTTCCACTGGCAAAACCGGCTATTCTCGTCGTCTTCCTGTTCTCCTTCGTGTGGACTTGGAACGACTACTACTTGCCGAGCATGTACTTGAACGGCGTGAAAGAGCTCCCGCTGTCGATGGGCATCTCGCAAATCGCAGCCGTGCTGGATCAGCAGGCGAAAGAGTTCGGTCCGTCGATCTTCGACGAACCGCTCAAGATGGCGACGGCGTTCCTCGTCATCCTGCCTCCGCTGATCCTGTACATGTTCACGCAGCGCTGGTTCGTTGAAGGCGTTGAGCGTACAGGTTTGGTTGAATAGTCAGACCCGGCCGGCACAATCGCTTCGGCCAAATCGATTTCCGCGGCAGGATTTTCAACTCCTGCCGTGGAATTCTTTTTTTAAGAGAACATTGAGGAGGGGATGCCCGTTGCATATATTGATTGTCGAAGACGAACCCAAAATCCGCGACGTGCTTATCGCCTACTTGGAGAAAGAAGGCTGGCAAACCGACTACACCTCGAACGGAATCGAAGCGGTTCAGAAGTTCGATTACGTCCAGCACGACCTGATCATTCTCGATCTGATGCTGGAAGGAATGCCCGGCGAGCAGGTATGCTCCCGGATCCGCGAGAAATCGAACGTCCCGATCATTATGCTGACCTCCAAATCTCGTGAAATCGATACGATAAACGGACTGAATCTGGGAGCCGACGATTATATCGTCAAACCGTTCCGGGCGAAGGAGCTGATCGCCCGCATCCACGCTTTGTTCCGCCGCATCGCCCCGGTCAAGCGGGCGTCCGACGAGGAGAAGGTCGTCCATTTCAACGGCGGCAAACTGATCGTCGACACCGATACCCGTGAAGTGATTACGGACGGGAGGCTCGTTCAGCTGACGGCTACCGAATTCAAGCTGCTGTCCGTGCTCATCCGCAAACCGGGCAAAGTATTCAGCCGCTCCGATCTTTCTTATACCGTCCAAGGATATCGCTTTCAAGGAGACGGACGGGCAATCGATGCGCATGTCAAAAATTTGCGCAAAAAAATCGAACGCGACCCTTCGAACCCTCTGTATGTCGTCACCGTCGTAGGCTCGGGATACAAATTTTCGATGCAGCCGGATGATCCCGAGACATGAGAAAACTATTTCCGACCTTCCGCAAAATGAGCTTTATTTTGTTTTGCAGCTTCCTGATTTATTCGATCGGCATCGTATTTCTCATCTCGTTCGTCAACAATACGAACTGGCAAAATTTGTTCATGCGGTTTCAATCGATGCAGATCGACAAGAACAGCTATCTCGTCATGGACGACATGCGGGGATACGGCATTATCAGCGGTCCTCTGACGAACGAGCAGCGGTTATGGCTGCAGCGCCGATCCGCCTTGTACGGCATCCTGCTTCGTTTCGAAAGCGCGGACCGCAAGGAAGTCTGGTTCGATACGTATGTCAAGGCGAATATTCCGGTGTCCAGCAAATCGATCGAATCGCCCTATACCGCTAACGGTAAAGTGCAAGGTTATCTGCGCATGGAATATATATTAAGCAGCAGCGAGCTGGAGCCCGCTTACGCGGAATTTATGAAATCGATTTCGTTCCGCTCCAAGCTGCTTCTGATCGGCGTCGTTGCGGCTTCCGTCCTGCTCAGCTTTTTTATCGCGCGCGGGTTGACCAAACGGCTGAACGACGTATACCGGATGGCCAACGAGATCGGAAAAGGCAAACGCGACGTCTCCCTGCCGCTCAAAGGCCCGGAGGAAGTCCGCAGACTGGCCGTCACGCTGCACGAGATGACCAAGGAGCTGAAGAAGCAGGAAGACTGGCGCCACGCTCTGATGGAAGATTTGACGCACGAGCTGCGGACGCCGCTAACTACCCTGCTTACGCAAATCGAAGCGATCGTGGACGGCGTATACGATCCGGAGCCTCACCGGCTCCAGGACATCTACGACGAGCTGATCCGGCTGTCCCGCCTCGTTAACGATCTGGAGCGGCTCTCCGAAGCGGAAAGCGCCCGCTTCTCGCTGTACGTCCGCCGGACGAACATGGTCGAGCTCGCCCGAACGGTTTACTCCAACTTTTTGCCGCTCGCCCGCAGCAAACGAATTAAGCTGATTTTCGAACCGGCCTATGTTCCCTGCTACGCCGAGGTGGACAAGGACAAGATCGTTCAGGTGTTGTCCAACATCGTGTCCAATGCGATCAAGTATACGTCGGAGGGCGGCAAAGTGCTGATCGCCGTCTCGTGGAGCGTCGACCGTACATTAATCGTTGTCGAAGACAACGGCATCGGTGTAAGCGAACAGGATCTGCCCTATATATTCAACCGGCTGTACCGGGCGGACAAGTCCCGCTCCCGCTTCAGCGGCGGTGTCGGTCTCGGTCTGAGCATCGCCAAGGCGCTGGCCGAAGCGCATAACGGAACGATCGAAGCGACGAGCGAGCTGGGCGTCGGCTCGCGATTCACGATCATGCTGCCCAGCACGTTTGCGCCTTATATGGGAGAGCAGACATAAGCTCGCTCATCCGCCGGTTCAGGCCGGCGAACTCTTCCCTGCTCTTGAACAAAGCCGCACTCTCAGGTTCCGCTAACCTGGCCGAGGCGGCTTTTTTGGCAGGTTCCTGTTAGAATTGCGAGGATAGAAATCGACAAGAAACACGCTGCTCTAGATAAAATGTCATTTTTCATAACATATTGTCGCATGAATTGTTAATATCATCTAATGTCATTGTAGGAACGCTAGATATGTGTTATATTAAATGACACAATACGTAGAGGCTTATACAAGGAGGTTGTTGCAGAATGACTTGGAAGATGATTGCACTGGATTTGGACGGCACACTGCTTGATCGGAGCGGAGCGATTTCGGAGGAAAATGCGGAATGGGTCCGGAAGGCACAGTCTTCCGGCATTACCGTCGTTCTGGTCAGCGGCCGCCACCGGCTTCGGATGGTTCCGGTAGTCGAACGCTTGAATCTTCGTCTGCCTATGATTACAACGAACGGATGCGAAACGTGGTCGGCCGACGGACGTCTGATCTCCCGCTGCGTGCTTCCCTGGAAAGACGTCGAAGCCGTTCACCTGTTCGCTTTTCAACATAACGTCCAATACCGGGCTTATTGCGCGGAAGGGGTGTTCGACTCCGACCGGAGCCATCATCTCGCCCAGATGGACTACAGCTGGCTGAAGGTGCTGCTTACGTCGGAAAACCGCCGCAGCTTGTACGATGCCCATGAGCGCTTGCTGGCGACCAACCGCGTCGAGCTGATCGTCTACGGCTTGCCGGGCGAACCACAGCACATCGACGTTCAGCCGAAGGGTACCGGCAAGGCAAGCGCGCTCGGCAGCTTGTGCGCCAGCCTCGGCATCCGCCCGGAAGAGGTGGTCGCATTCGGAGACGACCGCAACGATATCGGGATGCTTCGCTGGGCCGGCATGGGTGTCGCCATGGGCAATGCGCCGGACGAGGTCAAGGAAGCGGCCAATATGATCGCCCCGCACTACCTCGAATCCGGCGTAGGCCGCACGATCGCCCGGATTATGCAGCAGGCTTCGGCTTAACGCCCGGGCCCGGAGTCACAGCAAGCCGAGCAGCAGCGCGCCTGCAACGGTAACGAGCCCCCCGGCTGCGGAACCGGCAACATTGACAGCGTCGTTGTTCCAGCCGGAGAAGCCGCGAATCCGCTCCGTCTGCCGCCCGCAGTGGCGGCGCTGCTCCACTTCGCGGCCGCATACGCCGCAGCGGAACATCAGCTGCACCGTCGCGCCGAGCAGCGAGTCGCAGAGCGAGCCGGCCGTGCCGCCGATCAGCCCGAGAGCCGCCCACGAAGCGAGCCGGACCAGTCCGGATTCGGTGCCGGACGGCTCTATTTGCCCGGGAATCGCCTCCATCAGCAGCCAGGCGGTCAGCCCGATGAACAAACCGCCCGCCATCGATGCAGCGAGACCAAGTGCGGAGACGCCTCCGGACGTCCCGGCCGTGACCCGCTTGCCGGTCAAAATCGATCTTGGCGGCGTCCGGCTTAAGCCCCCGATCTCCGTCGCCCACGTATCGGCATTCACCGAAGCCATCACGCCCAGAAAAGCGAACCACCAAACGGGATGCGGCCATACAACCGCTCCGACGCACAGCAGCAATGCGAGGCCTCCGTTCGCCGCCACTTGTCCGGCATCGCGCCTACCCGACTTCTCGTACCCGCTCTCGGCGGCTTCCTTGCGTTTCTTCTTCCATCTGGACAACAAGGTGGAGGAGATGAAAAAAGCGATAAGCGTGCCGAACCAAACCGCGCTGCCGAGTCCGTACATAACCGTTCCCAGCACGACGGCCGCCGCGAACCCCGAACCGGACAGCGAACGCTTCCTGCTGGCTGCTCCCGCGATGACCACACTGCCTGCCAAGCCGACTAACCATTCCATCGAAATCGGTTCTCCTTCCATCCGTTAAACGGGTGAGACCAAGCTTCATTCAGGCTTGTCACTCGGTCTTGTTACGAATCAAGTTATCACACTCCGGCTCTTCTGACAACGTGTCCATTCGGGCCTCCGCCCTTCCCGATCTTGATCCGAATTCGACTTTTCTCGATCCGTTTCGCTTGTCGTTGCAGGAAATCTTCATGCCGCATGGAATATAATGAGTAATTCGTACTATACCAAGAGGTGAGCCAGGTGCATGACAAGACCCGTTCTGATACGCCCGATACGCCTGAACTGAGAAGGGACCTGGAACCGGAGGAACTGCTCGCCGTGATCCTGGACTACACCGGTAAAATCGCCAACGAGCGTAGTCTCGACCGCGTGCTTATGCTGATGGCCGATATGGGTAAACAAATCGTCGTCTCCGACCGGTGCACCGTGTGGCTTCTCGATGAACAGAGAAACGAGCTGTGGTCCAAAGTCGCCCACGGCGTAACGGAGCTGCGCATTCCGCTAGGCGCCGGCCTCGCCGGTCATTCGATCGCAACCGGCGAACCGATCTTCATCGACGACGCTTATACGAACGAACCGTTTCGGGACGCGCTAGAGCAAGGAGCGCTGCTAACCGACAAGCAGACCGGCTACCGCACGAAAGCGCTGCTCGTCATTCCGTTTCGCAATAACGAGGGGGCCGTTATCGGCTGTTACCAGGCAATCAATAAAATGACGCCAAGCGGCACGTTCTCCGAACGGGATCTGCGCAACCTGTCCCTGGCCGCCTCTTACTCCGGAAAATCGATCGAATCTGCCCTGCTCGTCCATGAGATTGAAGAGACGCAGCGGGAGATCATCTTCACGATGGGCGAAATCGGCGAAAGCCGCTCGAAGGAAACCGCCAACCACGTGAAGCGGGTAGCGGAATATTCGTACATCCTCGCACTTGGGCTCGGCCTTGATCAGGAGGAAGCGGATCTGCTGAAGATGGCGTCGCCTATGCACGATATCGGCAAGGTCGCGATCCCGGACTCGATTCTGCACAAGCCCGGACCGCTGACCGAGGACGAATTCGAGCTGATGAAAACCCATACGGACATCGGCTATAACCTGCTCAAAAACTCGAAGCGGCGGATTTTGAAAACAGCGGCCATCGTTGCCGTGCAGCATCACGAGAAATGGAACGGCAAAGGGTATCCGCACGGCCTGAAGAGCGAAGAGATCCATCTGTACGGGCGCATCACGGCCATCGCCGATGTCTTCGACGCGCTTGGAAGCGACCGGGTGTACAAGAAGGCTTGGGAGCTGGAGCGGATTTTGGAGCTGTTCCGCCAAGAACGCGGCCAACATTTCGATCCGAAAGTCGTGGACGCTTTCTTCGCTAATCTTCCGGCCATTCTCAAAGTACGGGAGCAGTATGCGGAATAACCCGGCGGCACCAAATAAACGCCCCCCGCCCGGCACCAGGCCGAGCAAGAGGCGAATCGCTACGACAATTTCAATTCCATAAATGAGCCGGCCGCCAGCTCCAGCGTACGGTTCGTAACCGGCTTCGGTCCGGACAGCCGGACGGTGACCGGATGTTCTCCCTTGTTTAATACATAGACGCCTTCCTCGCTTACGATAGCATCCAGCGAGCATGTGCGTGCAGCATGTGCGTCTGGTGTACCGGCAGCTTCGCCAGCCCCAGCCATCTCCCAGCTCATCCGCAGTACGGCTGCGGCATATCCGGCTTTTCGCGCGTCGACCGGCATCGACCATTCCGCATGGCCGTCGCTCACCCGGTTCGTCCCCTCGTATAGCGGGATCTCTTTTTCGCCGGCCAGCTCCTTCCGCCCAGTCATCACGATCCGCTCGAAGCCGAAGTTCGCATAGGCGACCGTTTCCCCGCCGCATTCGATGATCACGTACGAAGAGTCCGAAGCCGACAGCATCGCAGACCTTGACGCTTCCTCCGCCGTCTGCTCCTTATTCCGGTTCGGCAGCGTAATAACCGCAAAGACAGGCAGCGCTTCGCCCGCTTTCAGCTCCCTCGCCCCTGAGTCGTTTAGAATAAGCGTATTCTCGACGCCCTTCCAGCGCGGATACCGGTGTTTGTTCACATACTTAACGCCGTTCGACCCGTACAGCACATAACCAATCTTCCCGTCCAAATTGACGTAAGCCACGTCCACAAACGACCGCTCCTCGTCATCGGCATCCCCGCAAAAACCGGCGAACGTTACGCTTTCCGCAGGCAGGTGCACCGTTCTTCTGCCGTCCGCGCTTTCCGGAACGGCCTTGTACGTTTCGTTGCGGACGCCGACGAGTCCCGTCAGGTTGTCGCGGATCGAGCAGTCCTGCACAGCCCGCTGCCGTTCCGCATAAACCGTCCGCCCGTCCGGAAGCGAGACGAACGCGACGTCCTGCTCCAGCTCGCCTCCGCCGCGCCGGATCAGCGCCGTGACGCCGAAACCGTCCCGTCGCATATCGAGACATACGTGCCCGGCATCCCGGACGATCTCTTCGTTCGTAAGCCCCGGAGCGCCTGTATGGCCATCCAGTCGAATAACGCCAGTCATCGAGGCATGCGAAGGTACGGTCAGCCATATGCCGGGTTCCCCGAGCGTAACCCCCATGACGTCGTTGCGCCAGCTGAACGAGCTGAACGTGCTTTGATCCCCGCTCCGATGCACGACAAAGCCCCCGTAGGGGTACGAAAACACGCCCGACAGCCGCTGGCCCATCTCATCCCGATCGCTCGGCGCAGCTCCGGCTCCTCCGAACGCATGAAGCAAGTAGACGTACAACACGTCCTGCGACGCCCAATTCTCGAAGTCCCGGGCGGTCTGATACCCTTCGCGGATGACGCACGCTTCGCCGTTCTCCTCGAGAAAGCAGCCGTTCGCATTGCTCGTCTGAATTTGCTCGATCCGGTCCAGCGCATGACGCTCCAGCCTGGCTGCATCCGGGTTGCCGTGGATCACGTTCAACACCGCATGGGTGAGCAGCAGCTCATGCTGGCGGTTATACCACCAGTCCTGACCCTGCACGGGGATCATGAAGCCGTCTGCCTGACAGCACATTTTGATCGTACGGTCGTACAGCGGCTCGTTGTTCATCAGGGCAAACGGATCGGCCTGCCGGCCGCTCATCAGCGCGAACAGCGCATGCGTCGCCCGCTGGTTAATGCCGAGTACGAGATAAGTCGGATGGACGAAGCCGTGATTTTCCGTCGTATAGTCCGGGTGCAGCGTCGAGGTGTTGATAAACGACAAGGGGATTCCTTTCGACCGGTCATTGTGCTGATGGTAATCGAGGTTAAACCGGTCGCGGAACGTCGTCAGCGAGTTGGCCGCCCATTTCCGGAACCGGCTTCGCCAATGCGCGTTTCTCGGATGACCCGGAAGCAGATCGGCTGCAGCCGCGATGCCCTGAGCGACCCAGGAATTCTCCTCCACCTGGGTGTCGTAATAGACGCCGTCCCGCGGCTCGATATCGCACCACCGGTCGGCGTAATGCTCCACCACCTTGAAGACGAGCGTCCGCGTCTCGTCGTCCAGCCGGTCCCACAGCACCCAGGACGCCATCGCCAGCGACGATACGCTGTAGCCGGTCTGGGTCGCCATGAAGTAGCTGTCGTCCCGTCCGCCCCACTTCTTCTCGCTGCAAAACGGATTCGTCCCTTTCACCCGAACCAGTTCCGGCGGTCCCGCGTCATGCGTGAAGGCGAGATAACGGATTCCCGCAATCGCCCGCTCCATGAGCCGCTGGCGCGTGCAGCCGGCCGCCTTCTCATCGAACGGTCCGATCACCGACAAGACCGCATAGACCGTTATCGTCCTCGCCGTATCCAGACCGTACCAGTACGAGCCTCCGAAGAAATAGCCGCAATTCGGCATCCGGTCCCATTCGGTGTAATGGCTGTCCGCGAACGGAATCCACCGGAGCAGCATCCGGTATGCTTGCAGCGCGAGCCCGCCTTGCCGGGCCGCTTCGTGAAGAATCGGCGGTACGTCGATGCCGCCGTCCGCCGTTTGCCGATAGGTGCCGTCCATCACCGACACTTCCTCTCTATTCTTTCAACGAGCCGACCATCGCGCCCTTGACGAAATATTTCTGCAGGAACGGATACACGATCAGGATCGGCGCCGTCGCCACCAGCGTAATGCCGGCCTTTAACATTTCAGGAGTGAGCAGCAGCGCCACATCGGCGGAATTCGCCATATTATTCGCCTGCTCCTCAACAACCAAGTTTCGCAATAGCACCTGAAGGGGAAACAGCTCCTTGCTGCGAATGAAGATAAGCGCTCCAAAGTAGGAGTTCCATTGTCCTACTGCATGAAACAGAGCAATTGTCGCAATAACGGGAGTGGAAAGCGGAATCGCAATGCGCGCAAATGTTCCTAGTTCGCTGCATCCGTCAATTTTTGCCGCATCAAACATTTCGCTGGAGATACCCTGAAAAAACGTCTTCATAATTATAACGTTGAATGCACCGAGAGCGCCCGGGATCATAAGCGCCCAAAGCGTATTCTCCATTCCCAGTGTACGAACGAGCAAGTAATTAGGAATTAGTGGAGCGGAAAAAACAAAGGTTACGATAATACCCCGAAGCACCCACTTTTTCCCAATCATCTGAGGACGCGATAAGGAGTATGCAAGCGTTGAGGTAAAGGCCAGCGCGAACAATGTGCCTACAACGGTAATGTAGACGCTAACCCCCATAGCCCTCCAAATATTGTTCATGCCGAAAATCGTTGCATATACGTCAAGATGAAACCCTTTTGGCCAAAACGTAACCAGCTTCGCGTCGGCATATTCGGGCGAGCTTAGCGAAACCGCGATCAGATGGACGATCGGGGCTATCATGGACAGACATAGCAGCACAAAAGCGGTACCGTTTATAATCGGAAAAAGTTCCAGTTTCTTTCTAACTGGCATCGCTCTCTCTCCCTCCTTAGCCGGATTGTTGGCGGCCGCAAGCCGCTTTTCTAGTAAATGCTCTCTCCCGTCGTTTTGCGGCTGAGCGTGTTCAATCCTACTACTAACAGCAGGCTGACAACTGATTTGAATAGTCCGATCGCAGTTGTCAAGCTAAATTGGGCACCCAGCAAGCCGACACGGTATACGTACGAGTCGATGACCTCCCCGACATCCCTTACAAGCGGATTCAGCATAATGAGAACCTGCTCTACATTCGAGTCCAGAACGTGACCTACCCGCAGCAAAAACAAAACGATGATAGCCGGCATAAGCGACGGCAGCGTAATTGACCACATCTGGCGGAATCTTCCCGCACCATCCACCATCGCCGCCTCGTACAAGCTAGGATTAATGCCCGATAACGCGGCCAAATATATGATCATCCCCCAGCCCATCTCCTTCCATATGCCGATCGACACAATAATGCTGCGGAAGTATTCGGGTTGAGTCAAATAGTCAACGTTTGTAAAACCGAACCAGCCCAGGATCGTATTTATGAATCCGTCTGTACCGAGCAAATTGATAAAAATACTGCCGACAATGACCCAGGATAAAAAGTGAGGCAAGTAAAGCAGTGTCTGAACCGGGCGCTTGAACCACGATTTGCGGATTTCATTGAGTAACAGCGCCAGCACCAAAGGAGCCGGAAATCCAAAAATGATTGAATACAGGCTGAGCATAATTGTGTTGCCCAATATTTGATAAAACTCCGCATACGTAAACATATTCGTAAAGTGCTTGAGCCCTACCCAAGGGCTGTCCAAGATACCTGAAAAAATGCTGTAGTCCTGAAACGCGATTACGTTGCCGAACATGGGAACGTAGCGGAATACGACGAAATGCAGGATGCCGGGCAGCGCAATCAGCCATAGCAGCAAGGAGTCGCGTGACGTTATTTTGTTAAGCATGCGTACCCTCCGATCGGCGAGCGGACGGGCGGGCCAGCCGTGTGCCCGGCCGGCCTTCCCTCGCATCGTCCTTATTTTTTATTCACCGAATTGTACCAGTCGGTTGCTTCCTTGATGGCTGCCTCGCCGCCGCGGCGCTTCCATTCCGCTACAAATTTGTCGAATGCGGCGTCCGCATCTTCTTTGCCGGTTACAACTTTGGCAAACATGTCGAGGAACAACGTTCCTGCTCCCGTACCGACGGTCAACTCCGGATTCGTCTTCAGGCTATTCGGAGACGGCATGTGCAAAGCGTCATTTTTGAATACATTTTTCTCGGCAATCAGTTTGCCTGCTTTGATCGCTTCGGCATTCGGCGATACTTCTAGTACCTTGTCCAACATCCGGCCGTCCCCGCGTGGATTGATCGACAACTGGTAGAAAATGCTAGCGTCATTTTCCTTGTTAGCCGGATCGTTCGCATCCCATTTCGGTTTGCCATTCTCGATTTTGAAGTTATAGTCCTTAATGCCGATAGCGAAAAACTCCTCCGCTTCATCCGACCATACCCAGTTCAAAAACTTGATGACATCTTCGGCTTTTTTGTTTTTAGTCGGTACTACCCATACATAGGAGATTTGGTCCCCTTGAGCTGCAATTCCTTTTCCTTTTGGCCCCGTAGGAGACTCGATCATCGACAGCTTCACGTTTTTCTCATTTACAAATCCCGCCAAGTTCCAGTCCGAGTTGTAGTTGGTGACGTCATGGATCCAGGCTCCGCCTTTTCCTTGTTTAATGCCTGCTCCCCAATCGGCACCTTTGTTCGTGAACAGGTTCGGGTTAATATAGCCTTTATCGTAAAGGTCCTTCCAGAATTTGATTGCATCTTTCATTTCAGGCAATATCATCCCTGGCTGAAGCTGACCGTTTTTGAAATACCAGGCATTCGGATCGGCCCCGAACTCAGAGAAGAACATATTTGAATAAATCAAGTTCTCACGGACATAGAACCCATACTCGTCATTAGGATCGCCGTTGCCGTTCATATCTTCTTTTTTGACCGCTTCGAAATATTTAAGCCAATCGTCAACCGTCTTTGGCTGCTGCATGCCAAGCTTATCAAGCCAGTCCTGACGAATATATACGACGCGGGTCGCAGGAAGCGAAGCTAATGCGGGAATACCGTAAATTTTTCCGTCCTTACTAACCTTTGGGCTTTTCCAAGTATGCTCCGGAATTTTCTTTTTTAGGTTCGGACCATACTTTTCAATAAGCGGCGTCAGGTCTTCGAAAACGTTTTTCTCCAGAGCGCCCGGATGCATCGTCGAGTTGATGCTGTCGGTCCGGATCATGTCCGGTAACTCGCCGGAAGCGAAACGCACCGTCATCTGCTGCGTGAAGTCGTTGCCGTGGCCGAGAAACTCATATTTCAGATTGTAGTTGGACAGCTTCGACAGTTCCTTAATGTACTTGTCGTCGTCCTTCGCCTGCATGGCGTATTTTGCGTTGGCGTGACTCGTTAGGATGCTCAGGTTTTTCGGAGTGTTGGCCGCATTGCCGTCCGCAGCTCCCGTCCCTTTCTCCTCCTTGGCTCCGCAGCCGGCCAGGACACTTGCGGCTACGAGAGATACGGCGAATGCGGAAGCTAACGTCTTTTTCGTTGTGCTCATATTTACACGCTCCTTTTCTGTGTGTAGGGAAGCCCCCTTCACCTTTATATTGAAACCGTTTGCATGACCGTGCAATGCTCCTTTGTTTGGATTCCGGAATCTAAAATAACGATAAAGATCAGGCGAAAAAAAGATAACGATTGCGGCTAAACCGCTTGTCCTTCGCTCTATAGAGCGCAAAAAACCGCCGCTTGCGGCCAACCGGCGATTGTGGTAACCAAGGATGCGGGACTTGCTGAAGGTTCACAATTCGCGGTGCAGCCGAAGCGGCGGATCAGGTGTGACAGATGAAGCAGGTGTGGCGGCAAGAGAATTCCTATCGTTCAGGAGCCTGCGACGTGACGCCGCTCCTTGCGGTATTCCCCGGGAGGTATGCCGCTCCATTGTTTGAAGATGCGGTTAAAGTTTTGCACGCTGGCGTAGCCGATCTTCGCTGCGATTTCTTTGATCGGCATATCCGAGTGCTCCAGCCATTCGCGGGCTTTGCCCATCCGGAGCTCGAGCACGAATTCGCTGAAGTTGACGCCGGACTCGTCCTTGAATATTTTGCTCAAATACGACACCGACAGCTGAAAATGATCCGCCGCCTTCTGGAGCGTCATCTCTTCGTCCAGATATTCCCGCACATATTCCATCACTTCGCGCACCGTTTTCGTCTGCTTGGATACCGCTTCCTTGAGCATCTGCTCCTTAACCGCGGGAAACAGCTCGTCGATCAGCCACCGCTCCAGTTCGGGCAGCGAACGAAGCTCATGCAGCTTGCGGTAGAAGTCAATCCCCTTGGACTGCTGAAGGTCGATGCCGGTCTGCTGCAGCATATAATCGAGCTCGCCCAGCATATACGAGAACAACCCTTTGGCCGTCTCGGGATTCATCTGCGACTTCGGCAGTTCGGCGATCAGCCGGGTGAGCAGCCGGCGCGAATCGTCGAGATTGCCGTGCAGCACGTGATGAACGATCTTCTTCTGGATCTCGCCGGTCTCCCGGCTCAGTCTCATCAGCCGCTCGTCCGCCTGTTCCGCGGATATCGTAATATCCTCGCCAAGGATAAACCGGTGGCTAAGCAGCGCTACCGCTTCGTCATAACCGCGGCCGATTTCCGTAAAGGCCGGCAGAGGGCTTGCTACGGCGACACTGATCGCGAAGCGGAAATATTCCCGCACATGGCGCCTCGTCTCGTCCGCCCGCTGCTTCAGCAGCGCCATCACTTCTTCGCCGGACGAATGCATGCCGACGAGCAGCACGACCTGACCCGTTTTCGGAGTGAAGCCGGAGCAGAACGGAACGCCCTGGAACGTCTCCTCCATCATTTTAAGCAGCGCGTAATGGATGAGCGCCCGGTCCTTCTCACGGTACGTGTGGTGAAATTCCGGAATATCGTCGGCTTCGGCCACACAGACGAACACCGAATCCCCCTCCAGCTTCAAGTTCGCGTGCCCGGCCGCGATCGCCAGCTCGCGCTCCGACATTTCTCCCCGCAGCAGTTGCTGGAAGAGGCCCTGCTTCAGGTAGGGGGACTGTTCGCTCAGCTTGTAGCTGAGCTGCCGGTTCGTATCGGACAGCTGTTCGATGAACGCTCCGATTACGGCGAGGCCGTCCCCCCGGTCCCTGTCGTGGCGGCTTCGCGGGACGAACCGTTCCGACATCCGCTGGATCGGAGAGTACATCCGTTTCGAGCCGACAGCGGCGACCGTCGCCCACAAGAGGACGACCACTCCGACTACGATCAGCGTCGTCAGCCGGATGCGGTCGGACTGCGCCGTAAGCTGCTTCATGGGCGAAATGGCGATGTACGTCCAGTTGTTTTGCGTCGACGTCTGAATTTTGTAACGGGTTCCTTCGATCTCCACCTGATCGGCCAGTTCTTTGCCGCCGCTGCGCCCTTCGTAACGGATCACTTCGCTCAGCGGCTTCCCCATCTCCCCGTGCTCCGAGCTGATGACGATCCGGTTTCGTTCGTCCGCAACGAGCACCCGGCTGCCGTATCCGTGTTCGACCGAGCCGACGAACTCCAGGATGTCCTCCGGCTTCACATGCAGCACGAGAACCCCCTCGTTGTAGTTCGACTGAATCGGTACCGGCCGGAACAGCAGCAGATCGGGCTGATCGTCGAACGTATTGGCCGGAACGAAGATGGACTCGTTTTCCAGCGGATTCATCTTGTCCAATATCGTCGGTAGGCGGAACATTGAAGTCTGCTCCGAGGAATATTGATTCGAGTATATAAAGTTGTTGAACCGCTTATAAATAAGCGACACGTTGCTGTATTCGACCGGCGATGTGCTGCGAATCCTACGGATCGTCTCGTTCATTTCGAGAGAGGCGCTCAAGTTGTCGATTCCCGGCCCGTCGCGTACCGACTTCTCGACCGCCAGATTCGTTGCGATATAGATAGATGAAGTTTGCAAGCTTTTCATAAATTGATTCAGCTGCACCTGCATCTGGTTAAGCATATATTTATGGTTTTGGTCCACTTCGCTTTGGATGCTTCTCGAAGCGATATACGAGGATAGCAACCCGACGATCAGAACGGGGATGATGCTTACAAACAGCGAATACAGAAGAAGCTTCCGCTGAAACGTGAACGTCACTTTGGCAAATTTTCCGGATTGCTTACCGCTCATCCCCGCACCTCCTTCGTCCAAAGTTTTAAAGTGGTTTTACGCAGCGGAATTAAAACGCTTACAGCAAAGCTGGTGCAAGGTGCATGAGTTGCTTGCAGCCTGCCGCTGGCCGTTGACCGACTGCCCGCCGGAACTCATTTTTATTTCACACAATATTGGGATTTACCATTCACTAGCTTGTCACCTACTTGTATTATACCTTCGGGGAGGCGGAACGTACAGCTTGACTTCTCCGCGCTCGCTTCCGGTTCGGCTATCCCAGCAAGAGCCGGTTGAAAAAAGGAGGACCGCCGGGTCCCCCTTCGGAGTAAGAATCGCTTAACGGAGCCGGATAACCCCTTCTCCCCACGTCTCGCTTCCGTAAAATAGTTCCAGCCGGTCGCCGTCGGCCAGCGCTCCGACCCCTGCCGGCGTGCCGGTGAACAGCACGTCTCCGCGTCCGATGCCGTAATGCTCGGCGCAAAAGTCGACGATCGTCTGCAAATCGAAGATCATCTCGGTGATGCTCCCCTTCTGCACGTCTTGGCCATTGATCCGAAGCCCGAACGGCTCGGAGCTGAACGCAAGCACACCGGGAAACGGGCGGAAAGCCGAGATCGGGGCGGAATTGCGAAACCCTTTGGCGGCCAGCCAAGGATAGCCTTTTTTCTTCAGCTCGCTCTGCACATCGCGCAGCGTCAGATCGACACCGAGCGCTACTCCGTCGATCAGCTCGTCTACTGGCAAGCCCGGCTCATAGTCGCGGCCGATCCGGATGACGACCTCCGCCTCATAATGCACCTCGCCGCGCGTCCCCGGCACCGCGATCTCGCTTCCGTCCATTAGCGCCAATGCATGGGTAGGCTTGGAGAACAGCATCGGCTGCTCGGGAACGGCGTTGCCCAGTTCTGCGGCATGTAATCTGTAGTTTCTTCCTACGCAATAAATGTTGCGAATCTCGCTGAATGCGCTCATCGGTTGTCTCCCGTCTATCTTATTTCGTAGTTATGATGCCCTCTTTGTTAATTTGAGCCCCGAACGAAATATCGGTCAATCGTTTAAACAGCTTGGCCGCCGCTTCCTCGCCCATCGGCTCGGGATTGGCCAGCTTCGTCAGTACCGGCACCGCCTGAAGCTCGCACCCTCCGTCCTTGGAGCAGGAAGCTTGCAAAATAACGGTCTCCCACGTTACCGGGTCCTCGTTCATCGTGAATATAAAGTTGCCGAGGCTGTAGGCGATCCATTTTCCTTTGTAATTCTCGAAGCCTTGCAGCACATGCGGGTGGCCGCCGATAATCAGATCGGCTCCGGCATCGATGTACTGGCGGGCGTAATCTTTCTGATACGCCTCCGGCATATCATGGCGTTCCAGCCCCCAATGCGCGACCACGACGACGAGGTCGGCTTCCTTCTTCGCTTTCTCGATCGTTTGCAGAGGGAGCGTCAACGCATACGTGTCGGCCACGCCCGGCGTATCTTTGCCCGCCTTCCAATCCGTCGTCGGCACCACCTTGCTCAGTCCGATAAAGGCGATTTTCATCCCTTTTTTCTCAATAATGACCGGCTTGAACGCTTCCGTAACGTTCCGTCCGGCTCCGAACCAGCGGATGCCGTTTTTGTCGAGATGGGTGAACGTATCGAGCAGGCCGGTCGTACCGTAATCGAGAATATGGTTGTTCGCCAAATTGACGAGATCGATGCCCGCCTGCTTGAACGCGGGAAGCGCCGCAGGCGTCGAACGGTAAGCGTACTGCTTGATCTGCGCCGTCCCCCGCTCGGTAATCGGCGTCTCCAGGTTCGCGATCGTCAGATCGGCTTTTTCCAGATAGGACTGGACGTTTTTGTACGGATAGTCGTAGCCGTTTCTCTTTAGGGTCGCTTCCACGTTGTCGGCAAAGATGACATCCCCGACGAACGTAAGCTGGACGCGGTTCGGATCGTCCTGGCCGGCTCCGGCGCTGCCGCTTGGTTCCGGCGTGCCCGTGCCGGGTGTATTTCCCGAATCCGTCGGCGTGCCGGTGTCGCCGGGCTTCGGCGTGCCGGTTGACGGTACGTTTGCGCCGCCCGGGTCAGGCTTGCCGGTGCCGCCCGCCGGTACGTCACCGCCGGACGACGATGTTCCCGGGTTGGCTGTTTGCCCCGGAGGAGCCGCCTCCTGCTTTTGCGCGCTGTTATAAGTGATCCAGAACAGGATCGCCAGCGTGAAAAAAGATACGATCAATACGGTAGTCGCCAGACGACGGCGTTTTTTATTTTTCGAATGACTGCGCTTGCGTTGAAATTTCTCTTTCCGGGATGTTTGTTCCATATCGGCTCCTTTTCCCCTTTTCTATGAACCTATTATATCAGAAAGAAACGCGGCGTGGTCGGCTTGCGGGAAGATTGGAAGGGGAACCGCGCGAATCGGATGGGCCCGCCGCAAAAGAGAGGCGCATGTGTTCGTGAGCTCCTGAGCTAACTGATGATAAGCTAACTGATAGAATAAGAGTCTCCGGTACCCTCTATTTTCGGCATATGGCGACGACAGAGACGGATAGAAGCGGTTTGTACCCCTTATTTCGGTCAACTGGTAGGGGGTGCACCCTTTTCGCGGATTTTAGCGGCTAAAGCGACTTGCGCGATTCGCGATTAACGCGATTTGCAGCTGACTCGACAAGGAAGAGGCTCCTTTTTCCGCTTAAGTACGGTGAAGAACGTTCCGTTTCCGTTCGATTAGGCAACGCATCCTCACAAAAAACTTTTCACGCCGAAAGAGCCTGCGGAAGCGCAAGCTGATCCTACGAGCAAATCGTACTCCGCCCCGCCGACTCCTTCCCCGGCACTAAAAAAACAGGCCGGTCGTTAAGACCAGCCTGCATGTACGGGTTATGCTTTATCGACTCCGCTTGCACCTTGGCTTCGGGCGGGCGAGGATCGAGCCGATCCCCTCATCTCCCGCCGGAGCGCCTCGGGCCGGAATTCCGTTGCGGCTTGCCCCCGCCGCCGCGCGAATCCTTGCCCGGCGATCTGGCTGCGCCGCCGCCATAACCCGTAGAATGGCGGGATGATCCCGCGCCCTGGGACGGCGATGGCCGGGAGCCGTTCTGGTGAGACCGTTCGCCGCCGCTGGCGGTTGGGGCCGGTTTGCCGGAAAAAGGGCGCTCCTGCCTCGGTGCGTCCATCCGGCCCCCACTTGAAGCGGTCCGCCGCTGGCCTTGATCGGCCACTCTCGACGGCGCGCCTCCTCTGCCGCCCCTATTCGAATTCGGGGTACGGCTGCCGGCTTCCCGGTCCGACGCGAACTGCCACCCGCTGCCCCGGCGGCGCATCCCTTCTTCCTTGTCGCTCCCGCTCGGCTGATCTGCCTGCATCCGCTCAAGCGTTGATCCGATGCCTTGCTCGATTTCCCGGAGATGCCCGGCATCCTTCGGAGCGGCAAGCGTAATCGCCATCCCTTTCTGTCCGGCGCGCCCGGTCCGCCCGATCCGGTGAATATAACTTTCGGCGTCATGCGGGATGTCGTAGTTGAATACGTGGGTTACGCCTTCGACATCAAGACCGCGCGCCGCTACATCGGTGGCCACCAGCAGCTGGAGACCGGCCTCGCGGAACCGTTTCATCACCGCCTCCCGCTTCGCTTGGGACAAGTCGCCGTGCAGCTCGTCGACATTTTGCCCTTCGGCGAGCAGCGCTTCGGTTAATTTTTTGGCGCGGATTTTGGTCCGGCAAAAAATAACGGCGAGATACGGCCGGTACAGCCGGATCAGTTGAAGCAGCGTATCGCGCTTGGCCCGATCGGTCGTCTCGACGACCAACTGCCGGATCGAATCGAGCGTGATGGTGCGGCCCTGCACCCGGATATCGTCCGGACTTCGCATATACCGTTCAGCGAGCAGCCGGACCGATTCGGGAAACGTAGCGGAGAACAGCATCGTCTGCCGGTCGTCCGGCGTATGCCGGATCACTTCCTCCACTTCGGGCAGAAAGCCCATATGCAGCATCTGATCGGCTTCGTCCAGCACGAACGTTCCGAGCCGCGTTAAATCGATCGTGCCGCGCCGTATATGATCGAGCAGCCGCCCCGGCGTAGCGATGACCAGATCCGGAGCTTGACCGAGCTTATGCGCCTGAGCGATGACGTCCTGCCCCCCGTATACCGGCAGCACGGTCGCTTGGACCGACGAAGCCAGCTTTCCCGCTTCCTCGGTGATCTGAATTGCAAGCTCGCGCGTCGGGGTAAGAATCAAGGCCTGCACCTCACCTGTGCCAGGCCGCATCATTTGCAGCAGCGGAAGCAAAAACGCAAACGTTTTGCCGGTCCCCGTCTGGGCTTG
Organism: Paenibacillus sp. MAH-35; assembly: GCF_058135425.1. Lineage (NCBI taxonomy): Bacteria > Bacillati > Bacillota > Bacilli > Caryophanales > Paenibacillaceae > Paenibacillus > Paenibacillus sp. MAH-35. The sequence continues at coordinate 6,837 of NZ_JBYUPU010000016.1, read as the reverse complement.
TACAATAACATCCTTCCCGGTTAAAGCGACGGGGATCGTCTTCTCCTGTACCGGAGTGGGCACGGCCAGCCCTTCTTTGCGCAGCGCTTCATTAAGTCTTCCGGCTATGCCGAGCGACATAAAATTCATACTCAAAACCAACTACCTCTTTTCCGGCGAATACAGTTTGTCCTTTGCAGGAGCGATGATTTAAGTATAGGGGAAACGGCATCCGCCGTCCAACTCCGGTGAGTACGCCGCTGTATAGCCGGCTGGACGCGCTTACCGGCTCGTTTTCGCCGACGAATAACCCGTTAGTCTTGGATGCCAGAACCCTCGTACTCCGACTTGGCTCAAAAATCGTTGACAATTTGGTTTTTGTGATATATCTTTAAATCAAGATTCTTAAACATGATAGTTGCGACGAGGAGCGGTTCATATGAGCGATTTCCCTGCATTGGTCAAATCAAGAAGATCGGCGAACAAATTCATTCCGGGCATCGAGTTGCCTGACAAAGAGCTGGAAGAGCTGTTCGCTCTCGTCAAGTTCGCCCCGTCCGCGTTCAATCTGCAGCATACGAGTTACATCGTCGTTCGGGACCCGGCGAGGAAGGAACGAATATATGAAGCGGCAAATAAGCAATATAAAGTTCATACGGCTTCCGCTGTTCTGGTCGTGCTCGGAGATACGCGCGCCCATCTGAATGTCGGTCCTATCAACGAGGGACTGCTGCACCTTGGCGTAATCGATCAGCGCGAGTACGACAGCACCGTGGAATCGACCATTTCCTTCTACGAGCAGCGGGGCGACTCCTTCATGAGAGAAGAAGCCGTCCGCAGCGCAAGCTTGTCGGCGATGCTGTTCATGCTGGCCGCGAAGGACAAAGGCTGGGACACGTGCCCGATGATCGGATTCGATCCGGATGCGGTAAGCGATATTTTGAACATACCGGATACTTTGGTGCCTGCCATGATGATCACAATCGGCAAGGAAGATACTTCGTCCCAAAGGCCGCGGGGCTACCGGAAACCGGTCGGGGAATTCGTCCACTACGAGACGTTCGGGCCGGCAGACTCGCATTCCTAACACGATCCGCTGGTGGTATAATGAGTCTGCTAGGAACGTAAGCGACGAATATACCGCGAAAGGAGGCCGGAGGGATATGACTCCACCGAGAAACGAATCGCTGCAGCTGTACGTCGTCTTGTCCAGAGCATGCCAATGGGTAAACGCGCATGCCGACCGGGACATCCGGAGGCACGGCTTGAACCGGACCGAATTCGGCGTTCTGGAGCTGTTGTATCATAAGGGGCGCCAGCCGTTGCAGCAGATTGGCGGCAAAGTATTGATGACGAGCGGCAACATTACCTACGTTGTCGACAAGCTGGAGAAGAAGGAACTCGCCGAACGGGTAGCCTGTGCGGAAGACAGGCGGGTCTATTACGCGGAGATTACCGAGAAAGGAAAAGCGTTTATGGAGAACGCGTTTCCGGAGCATACGAAAGCAATTGAGGAAGCTGTTTCCGGGTTGACGCCGGAAGAACAAAAGCTGGCATCCGAGCTGCTCAAAAAGCTGGGCCTGACCGCAGAACAAAGCTTCAAGTGAGCGTCCTGCTAGGCAGACCGACAGACCAGCGGTCAGACAACCGTCCGGGGTAACAACGGCGGTCGGCTAGCCATGCAGACCGCTTCGGTTTCCTGCATGATCCGATTCCCGAAATCCGATCCGGCGTTACTCCTCCCAGCCGCAAGCGTCATGTACGCAGCGCAGTTGCTAGATACTTGCGGCATACTATTTTTTTGCACCATTTTAACTTAAAATTAAGATTTTTATTGATATATGATTTCCTATCCGTCTTTGTTGAAGTGTGTTGTGTATGTGCCATTATTCTAGGTATGGAGGCTGATTCGCTATGAATATTCAACGTTTTTCACCAGCTCAGCAAGGAACGGGAGCGTTTGACGGAGGTAAAATTATCGAGCAGAAGCCGATCGGATTTCCCGGTGAAGGCGGTGCCGTGAAACGTGTCGGTCCTCTCTTCTACTGGGCGTGGGCGTTTACGCCCGAGGATGGCTATATTCCCCCGCACCCGCATCAGGCCTTCGAGATTGTCACCTATGTGATCCAAGGCAAGGCTGTGCACGGAGACTCGCTGGGCACCAAGAGTACGATTGGAGCCGGCGGAGCGCAAGTGATGCAGACGGGATCGGGCGTCTCCCACGAGGAACGTTTTGTCGGACCGGATATGGAAGGATTTCAGATCTGGTTCGAGCCCGACCTTCGCCAAACACGTTACGATCAGCCGACCTATCGCCAATTCGAGCACGAGCAGTTCCCGGTTCAAGAACACGAGGGCGTCACCGTCAAAGAAGTCATCGGCGGGCAATCGCCGGTAGCGCTGAAGGTGGATGCGCATATGCGGGATATTACAATACAGGCGGGCGGCGAATATGTGCTGGAGCTGGCGGCGGGACGTTCGATGGCGGTTCTGGCGATTCGCGGCACCGGATCTCTCGGTTCGGCCGATGACGAACCGTCGGCGCTGCATTCCAAAGATTTCGCCGTATTGGACGCAGGCGGGACTAGCGGCTCAGCCGTTGTGAGAGCAGCGGCAGGTGAAGCTCTGCGACTCGTCGCGATCGACGTGCCCTCGGAAACCGATTATCCGCTGTATAACAAACGCTGATCGCACCGGATACCGACTCTCTGTCGAAACCGGCAATGAGAAGCCTCACATGCATAAGCTGCGAAAACCGGACTCCTAATCCAACGCCCCGGTATGATTTGCACCTCATAATGAGTCGGTATGCACGATGTGCCGCCAGTCAAGGCAGGAGACCGCTTACGGACCTGCCCTGACTGCGTGTTCCGGCGGCGGAAAGCATAACCCGGGCGCTGGCGGCGGCAGAAAAAAACGGGATAAAGAGCTCTCGCACCACGCACGGCACGAAAGCTGCTTTATCCCGTGTACGGTCCGGCCGTCCCGGCCGACCGCGGAAGATCCGCTCCTATACCGTCCGTGGAGCGGCCAAATATTCTTGAAGCAGCCGGTACAATTGAATGACCCGATCCAAATTTTTGCTGAACCGGAACGAAATCTTCCTCTCGCCCTGCCAATAAAAAATAAACAGATTGTTGTGCCGCCCGACGACGAGCTCCACATCCCACTTCGAATCGTTCAGCCGGTACTTGTCCCGGTTAAAAAAAAGCTTCGGCCCTTCCTTCGAACGATACATGCCGACAAAGTCGTTCCCCATCTTCAGGTAATACCCTTGCTCCGCCGATGCGTGCCGTTCCTCCATAATGATTCAGCTCCTTCGCCCAAGTGATGAAGAGCCGATACTGGTCCTGCTCCCGTTCCCCGACCCCTGGCATACAAAAAAATCCCCCAAAAGCGCAGACCTGCTTCGTAGCCCATCGCTGTTCCTTTGGAAGCTCCCGTTATCCATAAGAAATTGCTTGGCACAACTTCCTATATTACAAAAAACTCCGATCCAAATCGTTCGGCAGCTGGCTGGCTTGGCAAGGTCGATTCCGACCTGCTGCTTTAGCCCCTCTAGCTTTGCGTCGCCGGCTTTAGCCGGGTTTGCCGTTTGTCGGGAGGTAATCGAAGTTAGGTATGGTATGGTATGTATCGCGTCTTCCTTCTTAGAATAGGGGAGAAGCCCCTTCTTCGCATCCTCCTTTGTACCTAATTCCGGGAAAAATGCCCCGATTATTTGCAATTTTCTTCTTTTTTTCGACAACTATTCCCGGTATATTCCATATGGTTACTATTTTTATCCTTTTTCGCGATGAATGCCCCTGCGCAAAATAAGTTTTTTTCTGGGAGCCAGATAGTTCAGTCCGCTAAAAATGGACACGTTCCTCTCAAAAAGAAAGGAATCGGGCGTTAACCCGATTCCCCGGCTTGCCGATCAGCCCTTAGATCCAAGCCCGGCTGACGATAACAAGCAAGATGAACAGTACCAGAATTACGCCTGTCGAAGTAAACAAGCCTCCAACTCCCGGGCCGCAACCGCATCCTGCACCGCCAACGTATCCCATGGTCAGTCCTCCTCGATATTTCATGATTGTGCGGCCGACATCCGTTGCAACCGGCCGGGCGGCCCGATTGACAGTCGGGATGAATGAACCACACGATCTACAATATGAGGAGGGGCGGGTAACGGACTGTACAGATGTCCCGGCGAACGTAACTTTTTATCAATACCGGTTTGCGGCACTCCGCTTACAGGTCGTCCGGATTTTTGATGACAAGAACGGGGACTTTCGCATGCTGCACCACATAATGGCTGACACTGCCGAGGAACAGCTCCTTCAGCGTGCTGAGCCCTCTGCTGCCGATTACGATCAGATCCGCTTGCAGCTCTTCGGCGTAATCGAGCAGGGCGCGCGCCGGATCTCCTTGAAGCAGCGCAGTCGCCGCATTCGGCAAATCCGTCGCCAGCTCCTTGGCTTCGTCCAGCGTTCTCTCCGAGTCGGACAACTCGTCCAGCTCCATGCGCACCGGCGCGGCGATCATCGCTTCGCCTACGACCAGGTTCGGATAATGGAATACATGGGCGATCGTAAGCCGCGAGCCCGGTATGCTGCGAACGAGCTCCTTTGCGCGCAAGAGCGCCGACTGGGCTTGCTCCGATCCGTCATATGCGACCAGTACATGTTGAAATGGCATATACAGCACCTCTTTTGTTAGATAGATCGTTCTTATTTCAGCGTACCACTCGTCATGTCCGGATACTGTGAGAAACATCACAAGCGGTTGCAGTACATCCTACATCTATACCCCAATATGCCACGGTCAAAACAGCCCTGCTTCATCCGCTCCAACTTAGGGCGTCCCCTGGATTCCGATTACAAGCTTGAATGTTTTCCGCGGTTTCCGGTCAAACCGGACACCCTCGGACGTATCCAGAATGAACACGCTCCTGCCGACCCATATACGAACGTACAGGGAAATCACCCGGCGGGGCCAGTGGATGCCTCGCCGTTCATACTCAGTGCCGTCTTCCTGCTCAAATTCCGTGCGTACCAGCCACCGGTTTCCGATGCCGAACTCTACAAATTGCTTCATGAGACGCACCTGCCTTGGCTTGATAGGTCAGTTGGACTTCGATTGGATTCGCTGGTAAAATAAGACTTATGAGCTAACGAATATTATTTTCGTAATTCGAAAGCTGATCGCACCTAACAATCATTAAATGAACAAACAAACAAACAAACAAACAAACGAACAAATAAACAGGACAGGTAACCCTCTGCTCGGATAGATGGATGTCGAAGGGGGTGGCCCTTCTACGGAGTTTCCGTTTCATTTAGTTCCACCAAATGTATCCGTTATATTTCCAGTAACGACGAGTGAAGCACACCGTCTTTTCCCATCCGGGAGAAGGCGGTTATTTTTATTTAGGAGGAACGATAGGGATGGAATTTAGCAAATCTTACGTTTTATGGATCGAGGAACACGTGGAGCGCCGATCCGGCGAACGGCGGCGCAGACTGCAGGAAGGTCACGGGCATGCCGAGAAGCTGTTTCTGGAGCAGATTTGGTGGCCGGCGGTCGGGCATTTCCGCGCACTTCATCCGGAGTATGAAGTCAAAGACTTTCAGGACGGCTCGCGTTATATTGACTTCGCTTATATCCGCCCGCCCTATCGGATCGCCATCGAGATCGACGGTTTCGGGCCGCATCTGCGGGACGTTGACCGTACTCGATTCGGCGACAACCTGATGCGCCAAAATCAGCTGGTGCTCGACGGCTGGAAAATCATCCGTTTCTCTTACGACGATATGATGAATAAGCAGAGACGCTGCCAGCAAGTCATCCTGCAAATGTTGGGCAGGTGGTTCGGAGAGCACGAACCGGTTGTACCGCTTCTCGGACGCGAGCTGGACATCGTCCGGCTTGCGGCGGGGAGGCTGGAGCCGATTACCCCGGCACACGTGGCCGCTCACCTCGGCATCCGCCCGGAGAATGCGCGCCGATGGCTGCATCGGCTCCAAACCAAAAACATTGTTCGCTCCGCAGGCGGCAGCGTTCGAATACGCTCCTACGTGCTGACCGAAACCGGCAAACTGCTATTTGTATGAAGCTAAGCTGCACTCCTGAGGGATCGCAGCTGACGTTCACGGCCGATAGCCGACTGTTCATAATCGAGGACTGCCGAGCTGCCGAGCTGTTCACAGCCGATTGCCTGCAGCCGACTCCAACTGACGATAGTCAGACTGCCGACTGCCAACTCTGCCGACTCGACTCTCGGTGCTGCCCGGAAACGTAGCTCTAAGTTTGTTTAAGAGCGGTTTGGGACTGCTATTTTGCCAATTGCGAGCATGTATGTGGAAATAGAGGACGTTTCCCCCTCTTATTTCGGGCACTCACCGGAAGAACCGGCGGTTTGCTCGCAAATAGCAGTCTCCAAAAACTCTTATTCCTCCGCCAACCCTGCAAACGCCAACAATAAGAGCTGCAGATCGCTCTTATGTCTACCCAAACTAGCTAGCATTTCGTTGAGCGCCTGTACATGTGCAAATATAAGGAGGATCGCAGCTGACGTTCACGGCCGATAGCCGACTGTTCATAGCCGAGTGCCGGACTGCCGACGTACACAGCCGATTGCCTGCAGCCGACTCCAACTGACGATAGTCAGACTGCCGACTGCCAACTCTGCCGACTCGACTCTCGGTGCTGCCCGGAAACACAGCTCTAGTTTGTTTAAGAGCGGTTTGCGGGACTTTCCTAGTTAGTGTTCCAAAACGCCGAAATCCCTTGTGGCAGTAAGAGAGTTTTGTATTACCAACATTTATCCTCGTTTATTTCTTTCTGAACCCAAATATTTTGTTAAAAAAACCTTGT